>JAGODU010000220.1 GCA_017998095.1 Prolixibacteraceae bacterium
GGGAATCATTAGTCTATAAATAAAAAAATCACAGGAAGGAGATTATTGCCATTCACTTTCTAAGGTTTCTAATGAAGAGAAATCTTTAAGTGAGCGTATCTGCTTCCTGTGATATAATTAAAAATCAGAATTCTATTTCTATTATTCTTTTATTGTTTTTATTGAACTAATCAAATTTCAAACTTATAACTTGCCGGATCTGATATCTGTGACCCTCTTATAAATTCTCCATGACCGTGAACTACCTGCCTTGCAATTTTATTAAATGCCCTGGCTGATTTTAAAAATTCAATATCCCTGTTGGCATCCAATAACAAAAGATAACTCATGATAATATTTGCTGCCATTTCTACAAGTCTTCTTGCATGGAAATCAATGAATTCATTGTCTTTTGCAGATACCACCTTTTCAACTGATTCTGCATATTCTTCAGTCAGTCCAATAAGTATTCTGCGGTATTGTTCCAATTCCGGTTTTAAAGGCATTTTTTCGTATTCCCTGATCCTTGACAAATATCCGCCTGTTGTTACACCACGAATTGCTGCAACAACCTGTAATTGGGTTGTTCCTTCATATATTGAAGTGATCCTTGCATCACGGTATATCCTTTCAACAGGATAATCTTTCATAAAGCCCGAACCTCCATGAACTTGTATTGCATCATAGGCATTCTGATTACAATATTCTGAAGCCATACCTTTTACAAGCGGAGTGAAAATATCAGCAAGCTTCTGATATTCCTTCATTTCTTCTCTTTCTTCTTTATCTAAAGTACGACTATTGGAAATGTGATAGTATGATTTATAAATATCTACAAATCTTCCTGTTTCGTAAAGAAGTGTTCTTGATGCATCAAGCTTGGCCTTCATTACTGTTATCATTTCATAAACAGCAGGGAACTGAATGATTGGTTTACCAAATTGTTCGCGTTCTTTAGCATAAGCCAAAGCTTCCTGATAAGCTGCTTCTGAAATACCTACTGATTGTGCTGCAATACCAAGACGGGCTCCATTCATAAGGGCCATTACATATTTTATAAGACCTAATTTTCTTTGTCCTACCAATTCTGCCTGAGCATCCTTGAAAACAAGTTCACATGTTGGTGAACCTATAATTCCCATTTTATGCTCTATTCTTCTGACAGTAACACCGCCACTGTTTTTATCATAAATGAACATTGATAAACCCCTGCCATCTTTTGTCCCTTCTTCTGAACGTGCAAGTACGAGTGAAATATCGCCGTCACCGTTAGTGATGAAGCGTTTTACTCCATTAAGTATCCATACTCCTTTTTTCTCATCATAAACTGCTTTGAGTTCAACAGCCTGAAGATCTGAACCTGCATCAGGTTCAGTAAGGTCCATAGCCATTGTTTCTCCCTTGCATACTCTTGAGAGATATTTGCTTTTTTGCTCTTCATCAGCAAATTCATGTATTGTCTCAGCACAATCCTGTAGTCCCCAGATGTTTACAAATCCTGCATCGGCACGTGAGACCATATCTGCAGCCATAATATATGGAATAATTGGAAAGTTCAAACCACCGTATTCTCTTGGCAATGTAATTCCAAGTAATCCTGCTTTGCTTAATGCTTCAAGGTTTTCCTGAGTTCCCCTTGCATATTTTACATGTCCGTTAATAACCTGTGGGCCTTCAGCATCAATGCTTTCTGCATTGGGAGCTATTGTTTCTCCACAAATTTCTCCGATTACTTCAAGTACTTTGTTGTAACTGTCCATTGCATCTTCGAAATCAAACGGAGCATAATCAAACTTAGTGCTTTCCGAAAAATTGTGTTCCTTAAGTGAAACAATCTTTTCCATTAAAGGATGTTCCAAATGGAATTTCAAAGATTTATTGTCGGTATAATAATTTGCCATCTTATTTGCTGTTTGATTTATAGTATTTAATCATTTTTGGAATAACATCCGTTACATTGCCATTGATAACGTAATCAGCAATTGAGTTAATTGGTGCTCCGCTATCAGTATTTATTGCAATTATCTGAGCTGAATCTTCCATCCCTGCACGGTGCTGAATTTGTCCTGAAATCCCGCATGCAATGTAAAGCTTTGGTCTTACTGTTACACCTGTTTGCCCAACCTGACGTTCATGCTCAGCAAAGCCGGCATCAACGGCTGCTCTTGAAGCAGCAACTTCTCCTCCTAAAACTTCAGCTAACTGATATAGCAAGTCAAAATTTTCCTTGCTTCCCATGCCATAACCTCCGGCAACTATTATTGGTGCTGCACTAAGGTTAACTTTTTTCTTTTCAATATGCCTTTCTATAATTTCAATAATGAAATCATCAGGGGAAACCATACTGTTTACATCAAGCTTTTTAACCTCTCCTTTGTAGCTTGCTGACCTAATTTCTTTTTTCATTACTCCTTCACGAACTGTTGCCATTTGCGGACGACATTCCGGATTAATGATTGTAGCTATGATATTTCCTCCAAAAGCAGGCCTGATTTGATATAGAAGATTTTTATAAAGCTTTCCTTCTTTTTTATCTTCATGTTCACCAATTTCAAGACTGGTACAATCTGCTGTAAGTCCACTATATAATGCTGAAGAAACTCTTGGGCCTAAATCACGGCCTATAGTAGTTGCTCCCATAAGTGCTATCTGTGGCTTTTCAGCTTTAAACAGATTAATGATTATCGATGCATGTGGTGATGTAGTATATGGGGCTAATCTTTTATCATCAGCAATATGCAACACGTCAACGCCATAAGGGAAAAGTGTTTTTTCAATTCCATCAAGATTATGTCCAATTACAACAGCTTCTAATTTGCAACTCAACTGATCAGCAAGGGACCTTCCTTTTGTAAGTAACTCAAGACTTACTTCGGCTACTTTCCCTTCATCTATTTCACAATAAACAAATATGTTGTTCATCCTTTTATTTTTTAATTTGTTAGTTAGTTAACCAATAGTATGACTATCGATAAGTTCTTTCATTAACAGGTTGATTTCTGCATCTGTCGGCTCAATCTTCCTTGCATCTTTAGCTTGCAGTACAACATTGTCAATTTTCTTAACTTTTGTCGGAGAGCCTGAAAGTCCTAATTGAATATGGTCAACTTCTACTTCGTTTACTGTCCATTCCTGTATGTTCAAATACGGACGTTCATTATATAAACTCAAATAATCTTCATTTGCTGCTTGTCTTTCAGTCACCGTTTTAGCGTGCTTATATTTCATTATAAGCCTGGCATTTCTTGCCCTGCATGTAGGAGCTGAACCTGTTACTGTTATAAGTACCGGAACCGGTGCTTTTACTATTTCAATTCCATTTTCCAATCTTCTTTTGAGAGTTATACTTTTTGAATCAATGTTTTTGATTTCTTCAACATAGGTTACTTGTGGCAATTTCAATTTCTCAGCTACCTGTGGCCCTACCTGTGCAGTATCTCCATCTATTGCCTGACGTCCGCAAATGATAATATCATACTTGCCGTATTTTAAAATTGCTCTTGACAATGCATAAGATGTAGCTAAGGTATCCGAACCGGCAAATGCCCTGTCGGTTAATAAAAACCCGTCATCTGCTCCTCTGAACATACCTTCACGGATAATGTCAGCAGCCCTGCCCGGACCCATTGTAAGAATTGATATTACTGAACCAGGATATTGATCTTTGATCCTTAATGCTTGTTCAAGTGCATTGAGATCCTCAGGATTGAAAATTGCAGGCAAGGCAGCTCTGTTAACTGTGCCATCAGCTTTCATTGCATCTTTGCCAACATTTCTCGTGTCAGGAACCTGCTTGGCTAAGACAACTATTTTAAATGTTTTCATTATGATATATTTTGATATTTTATTTACTGTTTTTTTAAAAGGCCAACAAATATAAAAAATGACCTATCACAAAACAAACATCAAAATTTCATGGAAACCATACTATACGCGGATTTTAGGATAAAATTGAACAGAAATTTACAGATTTTATTCACGTAGACTTAGTCATTCTTAAGTTCAAAACAATTAACTTGTTGATTCAAATTTTCCCTTTTATTTTTTATCAGGGGACTTATTTAGAATGAGTATTAATTAAGTTATTGTTTTTCCATACGGACAGAGGTCATTATATCAGGTGTTTCTTCAATTAGTTTAAGTAATTTATTGAAATTGCCGATATTTTGTTTTCTTAGTTTGTTTTCTTTAATGATCTTTCTGATTTCCTTTTTCTTTTCAGGGAAAATATTGTACAAAGATCTGTACCTTAATTTAATTTCCTGTGGAATATCATTTATGATTAAAAAATACGACCTTTTTGAATATACCTTTTTCTTTGAACTTAAGTCGTTGGGCGATATTACTTCAGCAAAATGCTTTATAAGAAGACAAATGCGATTGTTGTATGCTACTTCTACAAATTGATTGTTTTTTAATCTGTAACCTAATTCCTTCCCCGTGTATTTTATAAATAAAGTGCTGTCTGAATTTCCAACTTTATACTTGAACTTATTAATCGTTTCTTTATCAATTGCAAATACTCTTGATACCCCATCGTTATAGAATATCAGGTCGTTATCAATTAAATTAAGTTTGGTTTTAACATTCTTTGCTATTTGTCCGTTTTCCAGATACAAATCAGTGTCTGTCCAATCTTCAATTAAATATGGAGAACCATCCAAACCTGCAGGGTTCATGTATAATTTGCCTGAAAGATTTACTTTTTCAGGAGGTATTTCAGCAATTTCATCTGTTTTAGCGTTTGTGTATAAAAACGTTTGAATCAGAAACACAAACAGAAATATTTTTCTTGTCATATTATTCTTCATTTTATTATTCAACGTTGAATTCATAAACAGATCTATGAATTTCTCCTTCTGAATCAATCGATTCAGCCACGGCCACATATTTACCTTTTTCATAAGAACTATTAACTGTTATTTCACCCTCAAGTGTGTTTTCATCCAACATTGGATTCCAATAAAGAACATCCCTGAAGTCAGCAAAGCTGGAATCCATATTAATTCTGTTGCTTTGATACTCAGAAGAATTATAAAATGTCTCTACCGGTATTCTGATTGCATTCTTTGGTAAAACTAAGTCATTAAATTTTCCGGAATATGTAAAAATGGATACAGCACCTTCAATAAACAAATCACCGTAGCATCTCGTTTCCGGTAAAGTTTCTACTTTTTTTATTTTTGATGATCCCAGGTGTAAAATATCTTTTACCTCAAAAACCGGAACTCCGTCTACCAATAACCAGGGATTATCAAAATTGCCAATTTTGTCAGGATTAAAAACCCTCAAACTATACTGATCTTTTGATTTTCTTACCTTGCAAATAGGGAGTATCTCTTTTGCCATTTCTTCAAAACCTGACATGTCAAAATAATCGTCAGGATATATAATCTCCGATGTTTTTCCATAAAACGGATACTTTGAGATCGTGTCCGGTTTATTTTCCGAGATATCTGTGTTGTAAATCTTATGAAGAATTGCTCTTTGTACTGTAAGTTTAATGAATTCACTATTTTCTACTTCTGAAGGAATATAAAAAGGTATCCTTGCCGGAGGATCAAGCAATCCGGGATATATTTCCAATTTATAATCTTTATCTTTTGTCATTGTCTGGATGATTGCATCTTTTTCTCCATATAAATTGCCCAGATGGAAATAAAACTCTCCCTTTTTATCAGTTTTTGAAAAAATGATCTGAGGAATTGTGTCAGGCGTGGAAAAAAGTACAAATTCATCAGGTATTGGTTGATTACTGATTTTATCTTTGATTATTCCTGATAAAGTAAGGTCATTGTAGATCTTGTTTTTAAAGTTTGAAGCATATTCTACTTTTTCTTCCAAAGTGTTATCATATGGCTTTGTTATAGCATTTTCAGGCACCTTGAATACTGAAAACGACAATCCCGATCGTGAGTCAGATAAATTATCTGTTATTTTAAACTTGATATTTTCTTTTGTTGAGAATCCTTGTTTAGATGTTTCAAAGCTTAATTTATTTCCTGAAGATTGAGGTATCATGCTTGTCTGATCTAAAGAAGTGTTTTCAGGCATTTGTTTTCTTAATTCATTAGTTTTATTGTTCCCGAATCGATTAATTACGGAAACTAATTTTGATGTTATTTCTGCCTTGCCATTGTAATTACCTGTGTATGCCCTGAGCAGATAAATAC
>JAGODU010000221.1 GCA_017998095.1 Prolixibacteraceae bacterium
ACAATTTCGTGGAATTACCGCGGATATATTTGAAGGACCATCTCGATAACTATATGGTCTTCCGGGTAAACGGACATAGCATGGAACCTCAGATCATGCACAGCGATATCGTTGTGATCCAAAGAAAGGATGACTGGAGCAATACGGATAACTCCGTCTGTGCTGTTAGATTGAACGGTGGAATCACCCTGAAACGTATCCAGTTCGATCATCAGCGCCAGCAGGTGCTACTGCATCCCTTCAATGCCGATTACCGGGTTCAGGTAGTCGATTCCATGCAGGGAGACGATATCTCGCTGATAGGAACAATGGTGATGCAGCTGAGGATGGAAAGAACTAAATTTTCGGTTTGATTCAGATATGATAAGGAGAAAATATGAGAATTGCCTATTATGGTTTATCGTCGCCAATCTTTTATGATTACGGCGTAGAAGCAAAGAGAACTCCTAATGATTCGAAATCATCTCCAAACCCGATATTAGAAAGCGCTTGGGGAGCGATGATTCTGTGTGACGAGATGTGGTTTTTTTGTGAGAGTCTCTGCCCAGATAATCTAAGAAACAAGCCTTTCGTAAGGTATCTTAAAAAAGAGGATTTGCGCAGAATCGTTTCTTGGTATGATCTAGACCGATATAAGAATGTGGTAGGAGAATTCCCTGATGTAAATAGAAGAAGTGAGAAGCTGCAAAATCAAGTTAATATTTATTGGGACTTAGTAAAATCCACAGGAGTAGGATGGGCTAATGCACGACCAGATAACCATACACATTCTTTAAAAGTATGCGATCAGGATTTTTATGCTAGTTCTTTCAATATCCACAATATAATATTTGATTTTGAGGTAGTTGAGTTCTTGAAGTCTCATTACTCTTATGAAATAGAACTTGTAACAAACTCCTTCACTCAAGCATGGTTAAACAGTGATGATCAAATACTCAGTCAGATGCGACTATCTGAACTGCTAGTTATTGAGTCGATTCCGAATTACCTATCTCAAAAAGGTCCGTACGATGAGGGAATTCTTCAATTCAGAGAAAACAAGTATATTATAGACTTTCGATCTAAGATTACTGAACTTCAATTATCACCGAACGCCTCAAAGCAGGAGATTGAAGATATGAAGCAAGATCTTGAGAATGAGATGAGAAAACCGATGCTAGAAGACCGACTCAAGTACATCTCTGCTTCAATGTTTTGGAGCGTTTTTAGAAGTCTAGTGGGATTTGTGACTGATAAAATACCATTGTTGTCACCAGTAAAAACAACTGCTAAACTGATGAATCAGTATGAAGATCAAGTCAATAACAGATGGCAGGCATTTTTGATAACACAGGAACTAGATAGAATGAACAGAAAACGAAGACCTTGATTTGTATAAAGGGATAGAATAATTGCATATAATGAAACCAATTGTTGGTATTTAGTGTAAGATATGCATACAAGGGATCATATTCCGATGTTTTGAGAGCAAAATCTTACATTTCTGTTAACCAAAATGCTTTCAGATAGAAATCAAGGCAGAATTTGTTGCATTGATCCCAAATTTTCTTTTGTGGCTTACATTGCTGCTTTAATGCTGAGGTACAGCTATGATTACTCTACGCTTCAATTAGATAATGAGATATGCAACTCCTTATATCGCCTGTCTTGATATTATGCAAACGTGAACTGATATAGGATTTGATATGTAATCGTACTTGATAGGACAAATTTCTTTGCTATTCAAGACTCCTATCAGATTCTACACCAATCTCTCAGTTGAACCATTCCACTCACACTGCGAGTCTTTCGAACTGGTCTATTTCGTTGAGATTCAGCCAGTTCCGAAATCAGTCTGAAATCAGTCCAGATTTGACACAAAGGTGTCAGCAATCAGTCCAAAGAAGTCCAAAACCACTGTGACATCTTTCCGAAAGCAGTCCCAAGCATCTCTGTACCTGATAAGGGCTTATGCCAGTTTGTCATATTATCGCTGTCTGACACTTTGGGTGTCATTTAATAATTGTAATGCAGCATTTTTTGTCGCAAACTTCTTAAGGGCTTTTTGTGCATTAGCTTCTTTCACTTCCCATTTCGCATTATTTTTAATTAGGTGATATTCTTTATAAAGCATTTTTCCCTTCTGTTGTATAGTTCTTAATGTCAATATAGGCATTGATATCAATATTTTGTATAGGTAAACCATAAAATCCCTTGGTAATCATTTCCTTATAACAGACCAAAACCTGATTATAATTTATCAAAGCAGGTTTTCTTTGGTAGAGCAATTGCAAAAGATTTATAGTCCATAGGCACTTAATATGGAATTTTCCCAATGCTTTATGAGTAGCTTTATCGTCTGTGCACAAAATTCTGTCAGTCCTGTTTTCAAGCAGATAGACAGCAGAAAATAATTCGCCTTTATCCAGATTCAAAAGATGATGAACCGGATTAGTAGTTAATTTACTATCATCCACGACTTTAATTGTAGTATTTATATGTTTATCAAAAAGGGTTAAATTACTGCGTGACGGGTATATTTTGCTTCCTTGTTTGTATTCTTGATAAACAGTTTCCACAATTTCCATTTCTAAGGGATACTCAGCAAGTTTTTGTGTTATGTCAACAGAAGAGCATCTATCAATGCAGTTTAAGAGAACGGTGTTATCTAATATCAGAATCATTTCAGGTTTAGAACTCACCAAGAATTTGACCTATTTTACCAAATTCATCATTGACAGTTTGTATATCGGATAATAGATAATTACCAGCTTTAGAGATAGATATTTCTCCCTTTTCCCAGGCAAGATAGACCAGTAAACGATAAATAGCGGGAAAATCGTCTATAGCTATTTTATATTCATATTCTTTAATCGGTTCTTTCCATCTGGCTATTTCATCTTTGCTATAATTCAATATATTTGCCTTTACCAGATTATAAGCAATGCATTCGTAGGAAACATTAAAATACCTTGCCATTTCCCATATTTTTTCTGCTGTTATTGTTTCTGAAAAGGAATTATTCCCTACCTTATTCATTAGCAAAGCATAAGGGACAGTAAATCTGGAAGCAAATTCATTTGCCTCTTTTTCCTTAGGGTCTCTTGAGCCAAGGCGAGAAATAATAAATTCGTCAGTATCCAAATGCATCAAAATGTGTCCCAGCTCATGAGCTAAAGAAAAAAAGTTTCTTTCATTTGTGTGCCCTTTATTAATAAAAACACCATAAATGTCATCTCGTCTTATCGTGATTGCTGATAGATTTTTATTTTTAAATGGAAGAGCAAAAACAGCAATTCTCCATTTTAGCCAAAGAGCTTCAACTAAGTTTTTATAATGCACAATAAGCGGAACTTCCAGTTGGGCTTTAATTATGCCAATTTCTTGGTCGGAGATAGTTTTTCCCCGATAATCATTAGGACCTTGGTATTGGATGTCAAAATTGTTTAACTTTGCTATCCTAATATAGTTATCCACTATTTCCTGGAATAATGCCACCTCTTCCTTTTCTTCTTTTGTTATTCTACCTTTACCACGATAAGCAGAATATGAAATATATTCTTTATCAGTAACTAAGTATTCCAGAGGAACCCTAATAATTTCCGATATTTGCATTAATGTCTTCAAAGGAACTTGTCTTTTGCCCTGTTCATAATAGGATATAAGAGCAGGTGTGACGCCCAATTTCTGGGCAAGTTCTTTACCAGAAATGTTTAGTCGCTTTCTATACTCTTTTATTTTTTCTCCGACATTCATTTTTGCCTCCTTGTCTTATTAACTATAGGTTAATATAATCAAGCTTTTAATTTTGTCAAGTGATAAATTATTAACATAATTCAAACCACTTAACATTTAATCCTGAAAGCGTATGCCCTCATCGCTATCATAGTGTTGCCTCTTTGGAGTTTTAAAGACCTCTAAACCTACTCATCCATCTCACCATCTCACCACCTCTTTTTGTGACAATTTGTTAAAATTCGTGGACAAAAGAAACCCGAATCATCTCATCCCATCTCACCACCTCAACCTTATATTAAAGTATTTATTCTATATGAGAATAGTATCAAATCTCTTTTCCTTTCTTTTACTGAAACTTTCATAATATTACTTTTACCTGTTTTTTTTTGCTGTATTTTATTTCCTGCTAAGTTGAATCTTTTATACTGCATTAACACTTCTTTAACGATTCCTTAACAAAGTTAAAGCATTGTTAAAGAGTCGTTAAAGAGTCGTTAAAGAAATGACCAGGCAACAGGTAGTTAGGCAAAGTTTATTTAGTAATGTAATAAATCAAGATAGGCAAAAAATGGGTTGGCAAACTCTTTCTTTGCCAATAATGTCGGAGACCTTTGAGTAAAAAGTATGCCTGTGGGCATTTGCCGAATCGGAATTCGGCAACCCATTTCAATGCTGTGCTTGTGTTGTCCCCTTTCTTACTCCTTCTTTTGTAAAAAATGGAACAAGATAATAAGTATTTGTGGCTTGTAAATATAAATCCTATATAAGGTTAGCAGAATGTATTGACCAGCATCAAATGAAAATAATGCTCCGGTGAAAAAATATGGGAATGCTAATTATCGCTTGTGCTTTACAAGCACTGAGATTGCTTCGATTAATACTGCCATAACTTATCCTTAATCAGTATTGACTGGCATCTCAAAGACTTTGCCAACTTCTGATATTTGGCTATTTCTCGCTTGTGTATTACATGTAGAACTGTGCGGTAATTCCACTTACTAAGTCATCATATGTTATAATCTCAATATCCCTATAATCTGATACTATTTCTCGCCACTCTTCATTACTAAAGTCGCTTCTTCTCCCCACAACTAAGATCCTTTTGGGATGATGAACTTTAAAGCCGTATTTTCCTTCAAACCAATTTCTGTTGTTAGGATCATCAAAGTAACTACTGTAAACTCTCGTTTGAGATATGTATGAATTAATTTCTGCAGAAAATGTTTCTCTATTTGCTCGTCCAGTTATTGGGCTAGATTTTAAATCTGGCAATTTGAACTCAACGATATCTGCATATCCATTAGTATGAACAACAAAGAAGTCTGGTTCAAGAGCTTTCTTTTCCTCACTTTGCCATTCACAAGATAATTGATAATGCACCGATCTGGCTAGGAATGCCATTGATAAGATAAACTGATTTTCTACCAACGATAAAAATTTCGTGATTGTTGGCTCTGATGTTTCTTTGTTACCAGCTAGTTCAATGAATCTATTAATAATAGGAAGTTTAGCATACTTATAATCCTCCTTATCTGGCATTGGGTAGATATAATTGGCATCGTTTTCTATCAATTCATCACGATAGATTTCAAAATGAATAGCTAATTCTTTTACTTCATCATCATCCTTGATAATGTTAAGAGGGATAAAATCAATCCATTTAATATGTCGTGTTATCAGTCCATTATCATTGGAATCAAAGAAAAAGGAATTAATGAGTCTGACATGATTGTTTTCGGGAACACTCAGAGCGCGGATATTAAACCCAATGACCATACTTTGAGCGGCAAAATTCCATCCCAATTCTTCTAGTTTATCGTGGCCCTTATTAGTTGGCAATACCAAATCTTCACAGAAACAAGGTAACTCAAAATCAAAATCAACTGTGCCATCGAAAGCAAAACCGATGATCTCCTCCATAAAATTCATGTCAGGTGAGGTTAAGTCCTTGAAACGAAAATCTACAGGAGCACTCGGATGTAATTCTTTTATTCTTTCAGGCCCCATAAACTCTATAGCTATGTGCGTTCTTCCAATATACACAATTATTGTATCTGGTTCTAGCAAGAAACCTGTTACTGTGGCTAAGTCCAATTGATTTTGATACACATAGTCATCAATGGGTATAAGATACTTGTCTCTAATTATCTCGTATATTTGACGATACGCCTCCTGAACCCTCGGTGTTGTTAAATCACTCATCATTATACTCATCCTTTTCAATATTGTTCAAATCTCTTGAAAATAAACAATCTATTTGCCAGAATAATGTTGTAAAATAAACACGAAAAATGAAACTCATATTATATACTTTGCTATTTCCGGATGTATGTGCTTCGGCAAGTTGTTCTTGTCCCACTGCTCTACGGGAATGAAGTTGCCTTCTGCATCGCAGGGAGGTCCTGGAGG
>JAGODU010000222.1 GCA_017998095.1 Prolixibacteraceae bacterium
CTTAAGAGTTGGCCTAGCAATAAAGAAAACTTTTTGGAGTGAAGATTATCAAAGCGCAAAAACTTGCCTATTTTGACACATCGCATGAGATGCCGCTGGAAATTATCATGGCGGCCGGATTTACCCCTTATAAAATTTTGGGGGACGTCCACCAATCCACTGACCCTGCGGATAAATATTTATCCAGTTTTTTCTGCCCTGCCGCAAGAAGCTGGCTCACCGAGGCTCTGGCGCACGCAAAAGATTGGGCCGGGATTATTTTCGCGCAAGGCTGCAACAATACCAACAGGCATTACGACATATGGAAGGTTCATGTGGAAACGCCTTTCCTGCACTGGTTTGGCGCTCCTCTGCTAGACAGCGCCGCCGCCAAAAAATATTACCGGGTTGAATTGCAGAGGCTTATCAGTCACCTTGAAAATCAATTTAACATAAAAATCACATCGGAAAAAATCAGGGAGGCGATTGGCAAATCCAACGAGATCAAGAAAAAGTTGCAACAACTTTCTGCACTCAGAGCCCAGAAGGATATTTCCAACCGCGATTATCTGGCCGCCGTTATCAAATGTTTGACTTCTCCCGTGGATGAAGTTTCCACCTGGCTCGACTCGGAAATAAAGGTCTGGAATTCAAGACCGGCTTTTCCATCCGGCAAAAAACGGTTTCTCTTGACCGGTAGCGACATCACGTATGTGGAATGGATGGATACGCTAGACGATTGCGGAATCAGAATCGTCCGGGATGACCTTTCCGTAGGAGAAAGATTTTTCGCGACACTGATCCCCGACAAAAGCGATCCGCTGGAATCTCTCATTGAATATTACACAAGTATACCCAAACCGGCGACAAGGCCGACCATTCAGAAGAGGCTGGATTATCTGTATAAGGCCCTTGGAGAAACAAAGGTTGACGGCGTCCTGTCGCAAAACGTGAAATTCTGCGAGCCTTATGCCTATGATTCCGTTCCTGTCAATAATGACCTGAAAGCAAAGGGCCACAAGGTTATCCACCTGGAAAGAGACTTTTCTCCCGCCGCCGACCAGCAACTCGCTAACAGGCTCATGGCTTTTATGGAAATGATGGAGGGAGAAAATAATGGATAACGTAAAAAATGCCGGTGACAATGCCGGGAAGGTAATGCTGAAAACCCTGCCTCACTCGCAAGACCTTAAGTGGCCGATGCTGTGGTGGATCGGCATGGAAAAAATATACAGAATGCTGCCCTGGAAAAAGACAGCCTGGACATGCGCCGCTTTTCCGATCGAACTCATGTGGATCTACGATATTTTTCCCGATCATCCTGAAAATATGGCGACGGTGGCCGCCGCGCGCAAACAATCCCAGCGCCTGATTGAACATGCCGAGAGTATGGGTTTCTCCCGCGACCTGTGTTCCTACTGCAAAACCAACATCGGCGCCTACGATACCAAGATCAAAAAGACGCTTGGCGGAATCAGCAAACCCGACATTGTGGTCTGCACCAACGCCATCTGCGATACGCACTGGAAGTGGTTCCAGATTATGGCCGACAAAATGAATGTGCCGTTTTTCATGTTTGATATTCCCAAGTGGGTGAGCGGCACCGATGAGAAAACCCTCGAAGGCAATATTGATTACGTCGTGGATCAGTTCTACGATCTGATCGTGTTTATTGAAAAGCACACCGGCAAAAAAATGAACGAGAAAAGACTATACAAAGTGCTGGACAGATCGACGGAACTGTCCGACCTGTGGCGCGAAATTTTTGAACACAGAAAAGCGGTACCGTCGCCTTACAGCGGAGCCGAAACATCCGCGTCATTTTTTCCCCTGGTGGTTCTGCCCGGTGTTCAGGTCGGAATAAATTTTTTCAAGAAAATTCTTGCCGATATTAAAAACCTCACCGCAAAGGGCGAGGGAACCATGCCCAAAGGGAACGAAAAATACCGCGTGATGTGGGAAGGCATCCCTTTCTGGTACCGGATGCGGTTCATGTATGACCTTGCGCAATCTGGTGTTGTCATTGCGTTCGAGCCTTACACCTATTCCTTCGCTCCCGTGAAGAAAAAGTGTCTCACCATGGAAGAGACTTTGCGCGACGTCGCCAAACTCATCATGGACACGCCATATGCCTACAACCTTGAGAGACGGATCGAACATTTTGAAAAATGGATTGACGAATACAAACTGGACGGCGTCATTCTGCACGAAAACATGTCGTGCAGGCCATCCAGCGCCGGGATGGTCGATCTGGCGGAGGCCATCATGAGGGACAAGGGCATTCCGGTGCTGATTCTTCAGTGCGACATGAACGATCCGCGAGCATACTCAGAAGGACAGATTAAAACGAGAGTCGAGGGCTTCATTGAACTGATGGAGGCGAATAAAAGAAAATAAATAGAACCATCCCCAATATCTTTATGTTGAAAACACAACACTAGTACGAAGTTCCCAGATTTTATAAAGAGAGCTCCAGAAGTTAAGGAAAAAATAGAAACGGTTTTAATTAGTAGGACAGTTACTAAAATTCTTGAAACAGCTTTTTCTGAATATTAAATAAACTACTCCGCAGCAAGCTGCTGGGCATTAACCCTAAAAGAGCTTAAATATGCAATTTAACAAATTACAACAACAAATAATCGATTCTGTTCAGGGTGGTTACCTTATCTCAGCTCCTGTTGGTACTGGTAAAACGACTACATTAGCTCAACGGGTGATGAGCGCTCTTAATACGGGTATTACGCCAGAAGAAATTCTTTGTTTAACATTTACTAATAGAGCGGCGAGAGAAATGCTGCAAAAGATTAATGATTGCATAAACCAGAAAAGTGTTCTGGACAATATTACTGTTATGACTTTTCACGGTTTTTGCGCATATTTTATCAAATCAGAATCAAAACAAATAGGAATACCTGCGGACTTTGTGATTTTTGATGAAGAAGATCAAATTGAAACACTAAGAAATATACTGAAGGATTATCCAGAAGATTATCAAGCAATTGAATTTGGCTATGATAACGATAAACGAGGTTTGTTAAACTTAATAGAAAATTTATATAGATATAGGCTAAATCTGTTTTATAGAGAAATTGGCATTACAGTACAACCAATTCTCTTAAATAAAAGAGCAATTGATATTAACAAGCGGTATATTGAAGCCTTGAGTGAGCAAAATGCTCTAGACTTCAATGAATTAATCGTTACTACTCTTAAAGCATTATATTTTGATGAAAAGATAAGAAAAAAATGGGCAAAGCGCTACAAATTCATTCAACTGGATGAGTTTCAAGATACTCATTTATCAGAATATCTAGTTGTTAAAGAACTGGCTAAAGCTTATAAAAATGTTGCTTTTATTGGTGATCTTGATCAGACAATTTATGAGTGGCGAGGGTCTGAACCTTATTTCATAAAAAAAATTTTCTTAAAACATTTTGCACCTGTAGAAGAATTAAATTTAGAAATCAATTATCGTTTTAATAAGAGCATTCTTTATGCTGTGAAATCTTTTTTAACATGCCTGCAAAATTCAGCAACAAAAAATATTATTACGATAAACAACGATCCTGTCGATGATAAGCACATACAAGTGCTTGGCGCTGATAATTTAGATGAAGAAGTTGATTGGATAATTAATAATATAAAAAGTATTCAAGCCAAAGAGGAAAAAGCTAAAATTGCGGTACTAACACGTGCGAATAATTTAATTAATAAAATAGACAAAATATTTGATATAAAAAATATTGCACATCTTACTGTTGATAAATTTGATTTTTTCAGAAGGCAAGAAATTAAAGATATATATGCATATCTCAAAATAATTTTTAATAAATATGATTTAGCAAGCACACAACGTTTAACTTTAAGACCACCTCGTAGAATAGGCATTACAACATTAAAAACTATTCGCGAAGAAGGAAATCCTATAGGTTTAAAAATTCAAGATTTTCTCAATTCTAGAAGTCATAATTTTGAAGAACCTTTTGCTAATCTTATAAGCCAATACAACAAAGGAAGAATAATTGTATTGGATATTGAAACGACGGGCACGGATATTCTAAAGGATGAAGTCGTTCAAATATATGCTATTGAAATTATTGGTGGCCAACTTGGAAAAGATTTTCACTACTATTTAAGAAACACTGTGCCGGTAGGTATCTCAAGTGATGTTCATGGCTTAACGGACCAATTTCTTAAAAACGAAGGTCAGGATCCAATAAAAGCATTGTCAGAATTAAAACAATTCATTGGTCAAGATTTAGTCGTAGGTCATAATATTGCATTTGATATTTCAATGATTATTGAGAACGGTAAACGAAATGGAATTGAGTTCATTTTCTCTGAACACTATGACACGCTTGATTTATCGAAAAGGTTCATAGTCTCAGATAATTATAAACTTGCAACATTGGCGCGATTGCTAAATTTAGAAGCTGCAACGCATGATGCTCGCGATGACGTTCATTCTACAGTAGGATTATTAAACGTGTTGGTTGAATTTCTTAAAAAACATCAAAATGAAAGAAGTATAGTTTTTAAAGAGCATTCAAAAAAATTTATTGATTTAAGCAATCTGATTGGTACTTGGGAAAAGGTAGTAAAAGAACAACGCCCGGCCGAAGCACTGGCTTATATATGGGAGAATTCTGGTCTCAAAGGATATTATGAAAATGATAAAGACAAGGATAGGAGATTTAAATCAATAGAAACTCTTATTCAGATATTTAAAGATAAAGATGATGTTGAAAGACCATCAGATATTATAATAAGAGAATTAATACATTACGCTTCATTAGGAAATGATATTAACTTTCTTGGTTCAGACCAAGGTAAAATTCCCGTTGTCACTGTGCATCAAGTTAAAGGCTTGGAGTTTGATTATGTATTTATTGCTGGAATGAATGAGTTTAGATTTCCCATCAAATCATCCAATGAAAAAGAAGTCGAGGAAGAAAAACGATTGTTTTATGTTGCCATGACTCGTGCCCGAAAAAAAATATTCATTTCTTTTAGCAATTATGATCAATCCAATAGGCCCTTGAAACGTAGCAGGTTCATAAATTACATTAATAATAAATACATCAATGAAATAAGCAACTCAGATTGTCCATTTTAGGTTTTTGCGACATTAAAAAATATTGGGGTCGATTATATTTTCTTGAGAAATCATCAGACACAGGCCTTTGCCAGACGAAGAAGGAAATTTAAAATTCGAAAATTAGATTGTAGAAAAGGATATAATGATTACAGCAGGAATTGATATAGGGTCCATTACCGCGAAGGCGGCTTTATTTGCCGATAAGAAAATCATTGCCACAAAGGTTATTTTCACCGGTTACAATGCTGAAGCCGCGGGTCTGAAGGTTTATGAAGAAGTCCTGAAAGAAGCGGGCATTGATAAAAGTGCTGTGAAGAAAATTGTTTCTACCGGCTATGGCCGCAACAGCGTGAAGTTTGCCGATAAGTCCTACACGGAAATCATGTGCCACGCCACGGGCGCCCATTTTCTGAATCTGCATATCCGTTCCATCATTGATATCGGCGGACAGGACAGCAAAGCCATTCTACTGGACGACAAAGGCAAGGTAAAAAACTTTGTCATGAATGATAAATGCGCCGCCGGCACTGGCCGTTTTCTGGAAGTCATGGCCAGAGCCATGGAAGTCAATCTCGATGAATTCGGGGCTATGTCCATTAAATCGAAACAGCCATCCAAGATAAGCAGTCTCTGCACGGTGTTTGCGGAATCGGAAGTCATTTCGCTGATTGCCAAGGGTGAACAAAGGCAGGATATTATTGCCGGGATTCATGAATCTATCGCGGCCAGAATTACATCTATGATCGGCCGCCTGGGGTTACAGGAACCGGTGATGATAACGGGAGGAGTAGCCCGCAACGCTGGGGTTGTTCACGCTCTTGAAAAAAAACTGGGGCTGAAAATCGCAGTGTCGCCTTACGCTCAGGTTAACGGGGCCATTGGCGCCGCCGTTCTTGCCGCGTCATTATAGTCAATCTTTTTTACAGGGAAAATTGTCAGCGCCATGTCCACAGATTACGACTTCATGAAAATAGCCCTTGAAGAAGCCCAATCAGCGTACCGCCGTGGTGAAGTTCCCGTCGGAG
>JAGODU010000036.1 GCA_017998095.1 Prolixibacteraceae bacterium
AGAAAACCAATCTGTAAGCCAGTTTAATGCAAGTTACACCAGCCTTAAGTTGAAGTCAAATAATTCTGTACCAACATACCTTTCTGGTTAGCCCAGTCCTCTTTCCCTCCCACGACCCTCACCTGACCCCATCCAACAGGGAGATCGTGTCTCTGGGGTCAGATTTGATACCTTAACCTGACCTGAGAAAGGGGAGGTTGGGGATGGTTTTAAGATAATGTCTGAGAATTTATTGGGGATAAAATGAAATGTTCAAAATTTCCAACTACAGAGTTAAGTATTAAGATTTTATTTATATAAACTTAAAAGAACTGCTTCAGTCAATTATAGATCGGATTCAAGCAAAGCGTAAACTTGATCGGCTGTTGAGGCGTCTTTGAATTTCCTGTTATTTTTTTCAACATCCTTACTTATAATCAGACCATGTAATTTGCTTAAATGGCCTTCTAGGGCTTCAGCCCTCTTTAAAAAAGACTTCGCATCTTCTATAAACGCATTTATATAACCGATGCTTGCAGCTATAGAAGGATTATTTTTGAAGGAAATTTCTGGGAAACTGGATAAAAGTGACTCTATTTCTCCAGAATAATTCGACCAGTATTCATTATAATCTACTGTTATTATTCTTGCTGATTCAAAAAGGTTTGAGTTAAAATTCTGCCTTAAATTGCAATCAAGAGTAAATTCGAGAGAATCAGATAAACAAAACTGGCTTTTAAGAAGTGAGTCTATTTTCGATAGTTTTTCATTAAGCCTTTCCATGTACACTTGCATATTTTCTTGACATTCTTCATACAAATCAAATGGATAAAACTCTACTAGGATTGAATCATAGTATTCTAAGAATTCCAATTTATTTTTAAATGATAATTCTTCTCTAAATATTGCGGTCCAATTTGTTAATAAGTCTTTTGGATGTTTTGTGTTTTCTAATTTCAAATACTTATTTGAAAACTCACTTAACTCTGAATTTTTTTCGGCAACATGATTAAAAAACTCAGGTAATAAAACTGCGACTTCTGATATCAAACCCAGGGCAGAAACCGAACTCTGTGTTAGTTGATCAATTCTTCTGGCATTATATTCTTCTTGTAGGCCTGCAATTACTGGTTCAAGCTTATTCTCAAATATGATTCGCCAATCCTCAAAGGTTCCAACAAGATGTTCATACTTCATAAAATCACTGTACCAAAGTTTTTTGATACTCTCCTCCATATTTGTTATATCTGAGTTAGCGACAGCATAATACCTACTTCGGTTTTCATAAAAAAGATCTTTTACAGCATTGTTATGAGGCTTTAAATATAAGCTCATTACTTCTTGCCTTGCTGCTTCAGAAGCTTCTTCGATGATTTTAAGTTTATCGCAGGCGTTTCTGTTTGTTGCACAATCAGATAGTAAACTACCATACCAGTTTGAATCTGAATACTTTTCTTTGCTATAATACTTGTACATCAAAGACAATGAATCTAAACGAGCATTCTGAAAAGGATTGATATAATCTCTAACAACAACAAATTTCAATCTGTCAATTGTTGCATTGAATCTTTGCTCTTTTTCATTTTTAGCATCGATCTCATCAATATGCTTTTTAAAGTTTGGTGGTAGAATATAGCGTTCAACGGCTATAAAAGCCTTGCCAGAGTGTATCCATAAAGGGTCATAATGAATATAAAATGCTCCGCCTGAATTCTTTGTTCTTATTTGTGCCCAATAATAGGATCCCTGGTCTGGTTTTTCGACCCATATCTCCTTGATTGAGACAACTTCATCTTGCCAGTTATTCGCTTTAAAGAATTCAATCATTTTATCTTCATAAAGATAATATCTGGAGTTATCTGGTTTTTGTCCATCTCTCTCAACCCGTTGAATCATCCTCTGTGCGTCATCTTGAGAAGAAGCGTTGATAGCTATAAGCATCAATAAAAACATTAAAATACTTTTCATGCCACCTAATTTTAATATTACAATGAATTTAATATCTGAGTAGCTTCACTTAAATGTATAAATCCTTAAAAACACAATGTCAGATGAAAGTTGTACAACATTTAAAGCTAGTGGAAATATTACGAGCTGCAATGCCTTAACACGCTGTAAATCTTGCAATGACCTATCTAATGTATGTATCTACTTAATCAATGTATGAACCCTAACTCTCGTTGTATAATAGTTCATTTAATAAGCGTATTTTAATCCTCATTTCAACATAAACATATAATTGCTAATTCATCCTTCTCTTGACTCTCTTTTGTGACTTCCAGATTTATATTTGGAACTTAAACATGAGAATGACTTTTATTATTATTGTTGTATCCTGTTGAAATTTATTTGAATAGGATATCCATATTGCTTTGAGATTCTGGATATTTCAGATAGAAAGTACTCCCCCGACCATTACCAGACCCCATCCAACATTGAGATCGTGTTTCTGGGGTCAGATTTGATACCTTAACCTTACCTGGGAAAGGGGGAGGCTGGGGATGGTTTTAAAATTTTGTTCAGATTTTGGGGGGATAAGACATTATTGGCCTTTTATAGCCAGTGGTTTTTTCCTTATTAATGACAAAGCTGTTCATAATTTCTGTTTGAATTTTTTTTTCGGTTCGTTACATGTAAAATGCATAGGATTCTTTTGGATGTTCATTTTCTCCGATGTATTTCATTATTTCTCCAACTTGTCTTGCACAGGCAATTGTAATTGGGTATTTGTTGTCGAATTGAGTATTGTTCCAATTCATTTTTGTCAGTCCTAGAACCTCTTTGCAGACTGTCTTTACAGAAGAAACAGAACTTACTATACGCAATTCCAATGGGGCTGGAATGTACATCCCAGGATATGTCTGATATTGATGAACTGAACCTCTTGTGTAAAGAATATGTCTTTTTTCTGTCAATGAAAACATTGACCCTCTTACTGGTGGATAAAGATTATTTCTAAAGAAACGCAAATCGGTTTCCATAATAGTTACAATGTCGTATTCCGTTATGCCCAAATCCTGCATTGCTTGAATAAAGCCATCGAGTTCATCCTCATAGTAGGTTGAAGTCTTGTGTAAAACTACTCGGCCTGGCATTGTGCCTGTCGCGAACTTGTATTTGGCCAAGGCATCTTTCAGAAGACTTATAGATTGCTCAAAAGTCAGGTGAGGTTTTTTATCGTCTTTATCTTCCTTTACAGGAGTTCCGCGAAGTATTACGCCTTTTCCATTTTCATTGAAAATTTGTGCTAAACTGGTTTGAATCGTTTTCTTGTCCCTGCTTCTGTAAAATCCAATTCCTACAAAACATACTTTTGGCTTGTTCTCGTCAACCTCTAACTTCCAGGGAATAGTTTGGAGTCCCTTGTAATAAAGAGCAGTGCAAAAATTCCAAGCCTTTGTTGCCACATCTTGTGATTTGTTGCTGTCGTGCATTACATATTCTCTCAACAGCTGAATTGGTGTGTTGTAGTTCATTGCACGGGCTTTTAATGCTCGTCTAAAATTCAGTTCCAATTCAGGCTCTTCGTTATCTTCAGCCACTTGTTCAACTGGTTCATCATCTTTATTTTCTTTTACTATTTTTCCTTCAAAGCTTTTTGGTATGATGCAAATTATTACGTCACAGTTTTTAATATCGGAGAGAAAGCCAATGTTCTCACCAAACAACTCTACTGCATCCAATACTTTCTTATCCCTGGCAGGTTCTTTCAAAATCCTTTTAATGTCATTGGGTGAGAGAATCCTCTCATAATTTGAATCGTAAATGAATTTTGCACAGAAGCCTTTGTCCTGATTGAAACTCGGAAACGATTTGAATAATCCTTTTTGTTTGCCTTTGGGATTTGCAGGAATATAACTTTCAAACCTTTTTAACCAATTTTTCAGGTTCTCTACATCTTCTTCAATACCAATTATGCCAAGGAGCAATTGATTTTTTCTCGCTTCAATTACCGTGTCATATACATTTAATTCGGCAATGCCTTCTCTAGGACAAATACTTTTGCCTTTGCCAAATAATAAAAAAGGTTCTTGTATATAGTCCGCTTTCATAGTCCAAATAAATCTACGTTACCGTCTTCGTCAGTGAGTCTTTTCTGTGTGCTAATCGCTTCCAAACTATTCCAGACAGTATCAGGAACAATTGGTGCAAAATCAAACTTCTCAATTTGCTTTAACTTTATAAAAAGATAGTCTTTGTAATCAGTGAACATCGATTCCATTTGTGAGGGCTGGAGATAGCGCAGAATGAAATTAAAATGGTTAAAGACATGCATATTCCGTTCAGTCTTTTTCAACCATTGAATGTTTTTGAAAGCGTAGTCGCAAACTGTCAAATCGTTCCAAAGGAAAATCCACTCAGGTTTTAAAGATAAATACCATTCGTTATCAAAGTTTTCAAAACCAGTTCTAAAGGCAAGGCATCTCAAATTATATACTTTTGTTTTATCTTTTAAATCATACTTTACATCAACAACTTTTCTGGTTGCACTTTTATTTATTTTAGTCCAAGAATGTGAACGTGGCTGCCACCTATCAAAGTCGTCCTTATGAATTGGAAGAAAAACAAATAGTTTCTCATCTTTAAACCATTTGATTTTAAGTCTATGTAGTTTAGCTTCAAGGCACTTCTTCAATAGATATTTGAACTGCGATAAATGGTCAGAAGATGTTTCATAAAACTCATCGCACGCAAATAGCTCTGCTGTTCCTCTATCAATAATCTTGCTTAAACCAACTGAATCATCTTGTAGATTATGAAAGGTGATGATTTTTCCATCCCAAACCAACCAGTCATGCGGAAACGAAATATTTTGCATATACAAGGCAGACACTGCGTAATCGTGGAGGCTCGGATTGAAAAATGGTCGCTTTCTTTCATTGTTGTATTGCCTTACAGTCTTTTTATCAATTTCTAAATCAGCAATGTATATATGGCTTGGGAATTGAATTTTTACTAAGTTGGAGTAAACAGGCTCGGTTTTATTGAAATATTCGTTTTGTTTCTTATCTATTTCAGTTTTTAAAGCTTGTTCTAATTCCTTTTCCAATTCAGAAGCATCCTTCACTGTTTTACGGAAGTAATTTGGTTCGACACGTCCTTCAAATTCCTTTTGTAATGGTTCTTTTTGATAGATAGTGTTGATTACCAAAACAGGGATATTCTTAGTTCTTGCAGTTTGATATTCCAATTCAGTTATGGATTCCTTGCCTTCGGGTTGCCACCCGTAGCGACCACCCAAAATCAGCACATAAATATCCGATTCCATCACTTTGCTTAGACAAGCAGTAAGCGAGTCGATGCTTTGAGCTTCCATTGTCTTTTCAGACATTACAGGAAAACCGCCAACCTTATTCACGGCATTGTATGCCGCAGTTCTTTCGTTCGTTAAATCGAAAACTGTGCTACTGATGAATATTTTAGGCTGAGTGATGAACATTATTTATTTCTGGATTATTTGTAGTCCAATTATCTGTGGTCAGAATTGCATTTGCTTTTTCATTTTCATTTGCTGTGCTAGCAGTCGTCCAGACATAGGATAAACTTGAAATTATTGCCCTCCCAAAAGTGCATTCCATTTTTCTCATGGTTGAGAATTTCAGTCATTCTATGACAAACAAAAACAGCACAACCCCGTCAGTCACATTGTCCATTACATCATTTCATGCGCTGGGAATCCGAAGTATTGCTAATGACTGACTCTCACTTTTCAAAAGACATTACAAGGTAAAAAACTTTCTGGATATAGGGATTGAAATTTCTTTTTTAAAACAGGAAATCTATCCGCCATCCTTCCTGAGGTAAAAAATCCACACTGTTCGGACAAGTGTCAATGTCGGACGGTTAAAGAGGTTGATTTCATAAACAAAACTTTATCAAGAAAAGGCACGGCGATGAATTTTGCGTGGTTTTGATGGGTTCTATTGGAATTTACACCGATTGGCCAGATATATCAATTTTCACATTCTGGTTGGCCCAGACCGACAATCCTCCCCCAGTCCTCACCAGACCCCATCCAACTTGGAGATCGAGTCTCCAGTGTCGGATTTGATGGCTTACCTTATGGTCAGAAAGCAAACAATAACACCACTTCCTCCAAAATCGTTAACTTTGATAGAACTCCAATTTAATATGATAATAAGGCACCTCTTACAATATCATAACTCTGAATATCAGGGAGGGTTTCCTTCATCTAATCCAGAAGATAATGAAACCAATGACAGGAATGATATTTCCCTGAAGAATAGAGGATAAAGTGGAAGTATTATAATAGGCAGACGCTCAGACTGATTAAGGAATTATGTGAAAGGCCCATATCATTAACATGAAGTATTACATCAAAAAAGAACTTGAAGAGGAAGGATTTACTGGATTCAATTCGATTTCCGACTTAATTGCGGACTCTTCAGTGATACCAAATGCCAGAGGAGTTTATTTGGTTTTGTATCTGAAAAATGAACCAGTCAAATTCATAACACCTGGATCGGGAGGTCACTTCAAAGGAAAGGACCCCAATGTGCCAATAAAGTACTTACATGAAAAATGGGTGGACAACGCCCTCGTGGTTTACATTGGAAAGGCTGGCAAGGATGGTAGCATCTCGACCCTAAGGTCAAGAATCAGGCAATATCTGAAATTCGGACAAGGTAAAAATACAGGACACTGGGGAGGGAGGTTTATATGGCAGATAAAAGACCACAATGATTTAGTTATCTGCTGGAAAGTGTTGGAAAATGAAGATCCACGGGTTTATGAATACACTTTAATCCAACAATTTATCTATAGGTATAACATGAAGCCATTTGCAAATCTTATAGACTGATGAATCCGCAGCAATACGAAGAGATGGTCAGCGATCATTTTCTTAAACAAGGGTACAGAACAAAACTTACACCCTACTCTGGCGATTATGGGGTAGATGTGTTTGCCATGAAGGGAACCGAAAAGATTGCCATTCAGGTTAAGAAATATGGCGGTGGGACAAGAAAGATAAACAGACAAATGATCATGGAACTACATGGCGCAAAGGATTATTTTGACTGCACCAAGGCTATAATGGTGACAGACGGTTGTGTTATGCCCGATGCATTGGATGTAGCAAAAAAACTCAAAATAGAAATTTTAAGGTTGATGCCCAATGAGCAACACAAAACTTCTAGCACTAAATCACCACCGAAATCATTTGAATCAATATGGGAACGTTTTATCATTCCCTTAGAGGGTAAGGTTCTTCATAGAATTAATGGGGAGACAAACCAAATAGAAAAAGTAGACTGGAGCGAGATACACAGAATTACCTCAAACGGCAGGAAAGGGAAAATAAAAATAGAAATCTTTAAACTCACTGTAAACAAGCTACTCAAAGATGGATTTGTTACAAGGGATTGGATTAATCAGAACTACTCAGGAAGGGCTTCTTCTGGAATAATTCTTATTCTATCTCAGGTCCCCTTCTTTTATCAAACTGAGAATCCAATTGGCCTTAGATATAACGGTTAGTGGGGCCGCGTCACATAGGCCGATAATGTTGACCACTTCACGCCGAACATACCTCCTTCATAAATAATCTGGTTGTCATTACGCAAAAACCTGCCACGAAATGCAGTTCAGAACACCCCCTTTCCTGGCCAGCTCGGTTATTTCAGGTATATCTACAGGGATGATCTGAATGGGAAGATTAATCTTCTCTAGCTCATATCTGAAGTCCAATAAAGGTTGTTTCGAAATTTCATCACTGTAGTACGGGAAGAAAATATGGTCGTTTATTCTTAGGAAGTTCACATGATTACCGACAGCACTGGAGATACCTTCAGAAATGTAATCTTCGGGCTCAGCGTTCATCAACCTTATGACTGTGTAATCATCGCCAAGGTCGGTTTTCAACTCACTGGCCAGTATCTCCATAAACATATGATTCTTACTTCCTGTTGGATATGCTCCAATAACTACCACTTTGTCATCTATAAATCTTACCATTCCATCCACATGTCCTGTTTCATCGTCTGGCTCCACGGGGATGAAAATGATATTTGATAGCCCAATAAAGACATGGAGTTTACCTCGAAGTTCATGGTCAACACCAACGTTTTCGTTATCCTTGATGAGTCGGTTGGTTATTATTGCTGTTCCTTTACCATTGTGAGTGAGGTTACCCATATCCCATCTGAAGTATAGGGAGAACTCTCCTTTATCAATACATTTCTCACCAATCAGCCGACCAGCTTCATTATCAGCTTGAATATACTTGGCATATTTCTCCTCAATATAGGATGGGCTGTATTCAAACTTCACAGGGAAATGTCTCCCAATTGCAGTTAGAGTCAATGGGGCGTAGTCTCTGATCCATATATCAGAAATCTGAGGTATCTCGATGAACTCGAGTTCATTGGTGACACCTTTATTCAAACATTTCTGCCTGTATTCCTTTGAAAATGACAAGTTTCTTACCACCAATATTATTTTGATGTCTTTCGGTATATAAGCCAGCAATTTATCGTAGAAGGGCATGAGGTATTCTCTGTCCTTCATCTTATAAGGATATACCAAGACAATTGCCCTGCATTTGCCCCAATCAGGGATAATACTATGCTTTACAACTAGCTCTTTCTTGCTCACCTTTTCTTTCAATTGCCCATTCGACGATTCTTCGTTATTAAAAGCAGACCGATATTTTAATAATCTGTAATCATAGGTTGAATTAATAATTCCCTGACGTACCATGTCCTTGTACTCTGGTAAACTGCCAATGTATATACTTGCGGACGGAGATGGTGATAACAAGACAGTTGACTGTATTACCGAATTTGGATAAACCATCTTGAAATGCTTCTCAACGAACTTGCTGGTAAATAACAGATGTTTGATATTCTGAGTTAAACACGTTGTGATTCCATCTGCATTGTACTCAATAATCTTCAGGTCAGAATCTTTGCAGCTATCTTGGGTCCTCTCAATTTTGTAAGCAATGTCAGTGATAGCGATATGGTTAATATCACATAACTCCATCATTTGCTCCTTGGTTTCTACAGGTAAATGGAAGATGTCTGATAAAAGTTTCCAGAAGTCGTTCCTTCCGCTTCCACGGTAGAACCAGTCTCCATAATCATTGCCGTTATAACAAGGGAAACTTCCAATTATCAGTTTATCGGCATCCTTAGGAGAATAATAGTTAAATGGATGTATTTCTATCATTTCTTTGAGATTAGGTTGATTCAGGATTGTGTTAACTTTAAACTTACTAAAAACCCCCGAATGATTCAATCCTATTTTAAATGAAGATGATAAACTTTTGAAATCTGGTTGGTCCATGCCTTCGAACCTCCCTCGACCCTCACCAAACCACATCCAACATGGAGATCGGGTCTACGTAATTATCAACTTTTCATTTTGGCCAGTTGAAATTTGTCATCAGCTAACCGAGTGATATCGACTATGTCCCCCTTTTGAATATGGTTTTCGATTAATACATCTGTAAGATTGTAACCATCTCTATCCAATCTGGCCGCCAGCCATATACAGGACTTAGTATTGTGAAAACCAATGGAATATTCCCTATCATTTATAATCACTTTAACAGGATAACCCGCAGGATCCGTTGTTTTCGGATACCCGAACCAATCTTCATCGTGTCGCTTTAGCCAAATCTCATATCGTTCCTTTGAAGTTTTTTTCGCTTTAACATCTGTTACTGTGCCGATTATCACTTTCTTTTGATTTTCTCTTAGGCCATTTGCGGGAATAATCCCATGGTCAGTTATTTGGATACCTCTTGCATAATCAGTGCGATGTTGCACTTTTCTTCTATAGCGGATAATCTCCAGGAAGTAGCCTCTTGTAACAGGAGTTTTAAGTTTCCTCCTTCGTGCTTCCTGACTAGCCACCGCAATCAAATCTTCCCAGGTTCCACCTTTGATGATAAGGTCATCTGCAAATTCAGTGAACGGCCTTCCCAAAATGGGTACTGGTTGCTGGAACTCACCTGTATTTCTTATTTTGTGAAGAAGATCGGGATCTCTTTTTTCAAGGAATTCGAATAATTGATTTAGAGGAATTTCCTTGTATTCAATCCCATGGTGATCCATGGCTTTTTTAAGATTAAGGGGAATTCGGTTGGCAATAATCATAACCCGAGAGGTCGGGTCTTTTTCGGAAAGTATATACCCTTCATATTCTAACACTTGACTTAGTGCATTTCTTTGAAGATTACCGATTTTAAGTTCAACTATTAATTTTTCCTTGAACCTATCCTCAAACAGAATATCAATTCTCTTTCCATAATGGGTCACCTGTCTGCCAAGAAATGTCAGTTTATCTTCTACAAGTTCAGGGTACTTGATGAGAATGTCCTCAAATAATTTTTCACTTAGCATTTGATTGTTAGTTGATTGATTAAAGGTAATTCATTCTACGGGAATTCTTGTAATGTAAATCAGTCTGTCAGCAATTGCAGAGTCCAACAGCTGCTCTCACACTGGTTGGCCCAAACCGTCGATCATCCCTTGACCATAACAAGCCCTTTCCAACATATAGTTAGGGTCTCTGGTGTCAAATATGAGAGGATTACGGTTAATTAATTTAAGAATGGTAGGAAGTCAAATTTAATCCAGATAATTACGGCATAAAAACGGACACAATTTTATAACTTTCAACATCCAATCGGAGATCTCTAATAATACTTTAATCATGAACGATTCAATTTACAGTGATTTTTATGATCCATCAGAAGATTACCTTGAAGAACCGAGGGCTTTCTGTTATGACATATCGTCTGACCTTATTAATCAGGCGAAGAATATCGCTGGTGGATCTTGGTATACAAACGATCTGACGATAAAGGGAATCCTCCTGTTGCTTTTTACATGGAACTTTGCATCCCCGATAACCAAGAAACTTGACTTCAACACAATCAGACAATTGTTGGGGAGTTCCCAGGATCGATTATTGTTTCTTGAGAATTACAGCATCACCAGTGCCGATGATAGGGCATGGCTTGTGGTAAAGCCCTTATTTGATGAGTTCAGTAAGGTATTAGGCCAGACTGGAGCAAGCAAAGCCTTAAGCCTTCTTAATCCCAGGTTATTCGTCATGTGGGATACTCGGATAAGAAAAGAATTAAAACAGACTTTGATCAAGGGGATTGGAAATGGTGAAACTGGAGATTCGTATGTAATCTTTCTGAAAGGAATTCAGCGGATCATCGAAGAGTATAATATTGAACGCAAGCTACCTCCAGATTCGATCATAGCCAAGAAGATTGATGAATATCACTTTGTTAAGTTTGTAATGAATAAGGTGGTTAAAAAGGAAAAGCAGAAGCCTGATACTGTAGGAAAGCCAGCTCCAAGGTTTGTCTTCCCAAATCATTTACGGGGAAGATCCATCTATGAAAAGGTTATTCCAACCGTATGTAATCTCAGGAATATGCTGGAAAAGTTAAGTGGCGTAAATGGTGATTATTCTCGATTAAAACCCTGGGAGAAGAGAAGCTATGAGGCTTACCAGCTTGATGGAGTAAAGGCAAAGATTCTTAGGTCAAAAAGCGAAGATTGGAAGGCCATTATCAGAGATCATATATTGAGGTTGGATCCACATGAGCTCGGGGCAAGTTGCATTGATATTTATCTCGTTGCTTATGTGTCAGAGAACCACGGTTCTGGCAAATCAAGATTCTTTCAGTTTATTATGGATTCCCGAATCTCTCAGAAAGAGAAAACGGCTCAGGCTATCTGGCAGGTTGGAAAGGGTGATGGAGTATTCCTTGACTTGTTAAAATCCGACGGAAGTATTAAGGATTACGAGTTCTTTAATAAATGGGTAATCGGATAATGATTGTCCTTAGTAGATTCAGACTAGGTAAGCTGAAACATTGACTAAATCTTTACCTTGTCAATCTCAGGCTGGAGTATTTTAATCAATAATTCCATTTTATCTACCGCCCATACTTTCAGTTCCTCAGTAATCTCTCCTGATGGATACTCCATATAAAGCCTTGCCCATTTCTGTCCCCAAGGACACTGAATGACAAGTTTTTCTGATGTTTTGCTTTCGATGGTCTCTTTAAACACAGCCAGTTTCTCAATGATCTCCTTGTTCAAATTACTATCCCTGCCTTCAGCGTGAAGTTCGACGCCAAAACTGTGTCTTGGCCTACCGTGGAATCCCCATTCGAAATGTAGGCCAGAAATTCCTGTGGGTATTTGGTAGTAGCTTCTAGTGTCTGGATCTCTAAGTGGTTTTGAGATTCGGAGTCTTAATCTTCGTATGATTTCATTATGAAAGTCCAGATACTCTTGTTTGGCAACGGTCATCTTCCCTTCTTGACTTTCCTTATGCTCCGTTTTGATAATGTAATCCTCAGCCTCAGGGATTGGGATAATGGTGTTGACCTCAATAACGATCTTGTCATGAGATAACTGGTATGGGGTTAGCTTGATACACTTTATGTCAAGGCCGTACTTGCGAAGCCACATCACCGAAGCCGTTACCTCCTGCCTGAATTCCTTTGATACCAGGATGATTCGTGGGTTATCGTTTATTTCCTCAAAATCAATATCAGTAATGAACTCCAGGATCCGTTTCCTTGCATCCTCTTTTGAGATGAAATGATTGCTCCGATCACAGTAATTTTTATAGATAGAGGTTAAGCCATCCAGAGTCAGTGTTGAACAGTAGGCTGCGTATTTCAGAGCCTGCAGATCAACATTTTTACCGCTGTCATCCCGCTTCAGTTCGATTACCACCACATTCCCCTCTCTGTCCAGTGCCAAGAGGTCTAACCGCTCCTTGGTCTTGTCGAACTTATCGTACTCATTGGTAATAATCAATAACTCTTCCCCTAGGAGATCTGGATTTTTCTCAATCCACTTTTCAAGGTGTTGCCTCTCCAGGATCACATGGCTCTTGAAATCGGTCTTTTCACAAACCTCAATCTCGTTTGTGGATTTATTAAAGCTGACAATCATTGTAAAAGGTTTAATTCGTGGATTTTAAAAACGGTGGGCCACTTGACCTTATAGTTTGCAGGTCTAGTCCTTAATCATGGTCTGAGAATACTCAACATCGTAAACCGTGTCCTTGTGTTGGTCTCCGCTGAACCGATTCTGCTGATGTGTAACTAACGCTTGGTGTGAACCTGCTGGCTTCCAACCTTCTTTTATCAGCTCATTAACCTTTGCCGACAGTTGTTCGGCCGAACTTGAAGTTACTATCTTGTAATTCATTGCAGTATGATTTACCTGAGGTATTAAAGGTAAGAAAGATTGACTGGTTTCTTTACCTCCAGCAAGGAATATTTCTATCCCTTGAGGATGACGATTTCCATCCGAATTTCAACAATATGTTTCTTCCTATCAGGTTACAGGAGGTTTGTGTTAGAAAGTGTTATTGTCAGGGATCTACTGATTTCTTCTTATAAATTTCTGCTTTACAATCAGTACATCCCCATTTAGGATCATTTCCCGAAATGACGCATCCACCAAGAATTATTTTACCTGCCTCTGCCTCAAGAAACGCCTCATAACTCGGCATACCATAGAGAATCCGCACAACCTTCGGAGATCCGCATGAAGGACATTTAGTAGGTTTATCTTCAGAGTAATATTTCATCCTGTTAACTCTTAACCGACAACCATATTATTCCAATACTCCCAAACCATAACCATTGCCAGAGTATCCAGCTCGCAGTATTTCAAAAGACCTTTGATAATACTCTTTCTTTCGGTTTCCGTAATACTGGCAAACTGCATCTTGGCATAAGCGGTCATTGCGGCACCTCCTTCCTGAATATTACTTTTCATCAGGAACTGCTCAATCTGATCATCATCAATCCCCTCAAACAGTGGTGGGAGAAGTTCATATGGATTGATTACACCGCCCGCTGGATCTTTTTTTATCCAAATCCAACCGTCATCATAATTCAAACTCCTGATCCTCGAATTCTTTCCGTAGATAGGCCTTGAATATTTCTCCTGGAGGTATTCAGACGAATTAAGGATTGCTGGCAGTACATATTTCAACGAATTTGACCCGCCCATGAGTGGATGATAGTAATATTGTTTTACCAGTTTCAGGAGATCAATCATATCCCTGTCGCCTTCGTGATTACTTCCATGGGTAATCGTTTTAATAAAGTCAATCAGGGATTTCTTATCAGGTACTTCTGACTTCGAAGCTTCTTCCAATTGAGCCATAATCTGGTTCAGTACCGTATTTTCATGGGCAGCGTAGCGAAAGATTGAGCCCTGGTCATTCTCAAGTTCAGCCTTCAGGTTCCTGACAAATTCAAAGTTTGGAAACACGCCCTTTTTATCACACAGGTATTGACCTTTATGTTCGATGGCAAAATCTGATTTTATGACATGATGTGAGAACTGGAAAGCAATCTGCTCATACGGTCGGCGTCCACAGAAGAAAGGAATGGCAACCATTGATGTCTCGAAGTCAATGAAATGCAGGGGATAAACGAATTTGTCCATTTCACGCTTTAATCCCTCTACATTAACATATGGTGTTGGATCGTTATCAACCGCCTTTCTTACCTGCAACCATTGTCTTTCTGTTCGGGTCATCGCTCCATCGGAGCTTGATTGAATATCTCCGATGTGATCTTCTCGAATGTCTTTCATCAGGTAGATACCCGAATCCATCAACTTCTGCTTGCTCCTGAAATCCCAAATATCCAGAATCCAGGGCAAATTGAAGGTTTCATCGTTCCATCCAAGTTGGGCTGACCAACACTCCTTCAATCCTGAAATCTTCCCTGACTGTTCTTCCTCAGGTGAGGCTTGATATTCACACACTTTACAGTCCTTGTGGATGGGAACAATGATTTTCTCGTCCCTTTCATACCTGTCTGCCAGATAATGGATGTAATCAACGAAACTTTGTGCTGGAGGTTCTGGAGAGTCTGTACCATCAAAAATCTTATCGATTAAGTCATCAATGCAGATCCGTATGAGGACTTCTTCACCCAGTGCAGATCTGGAAACATCTCCGACAACTTCGACAATCGTTCTTTCACCCTCGACAGTCTTCAATTGAAATTTCTGATTCAATCCATCAACCGTTGCCCTGGAATTCTTATCGGCCAGCATGAGGTAGGCATGGACATTCCAGTCGGGGTAAGCCTGGGTAATAACATACTTTTGAAAGGCGACATCATAGACATAATCATTCCATGCTGAGTCCAGAAATCCCTTCTTGGAGAGCATGTCCATGGAATCGCTGCCATCAAATGATTTTGATTTAACCTCAAGCAGACTGATGGTATTCCCCTTCTTTTCAATGATATCGGCACGAATGAATAGGTTCTTGTACTGGAACGCCCCTTCAAAGACAACGACATTCTTTCTTGACAACAACTCCCTGGTTTTTTGTAGTGGAATATCATATCCACGCTCTGGTACCTCTATTCCGTCAGGATAATAACACTTGGCAAGTGCACCGACCTGATAACCTCCCTCGGCAAGCGCTTCCAAAAAAGCGTCATCTTCGGAAGTATCGGGGTATTGCTGTTTCCCAGTGTAGAAGAGCTTTGCTGGGCAATCCAACCCCAATTTAAACCTTGATTTGGTAAGGTATCTGGGCATTATTCAAAAATTGTAAGTTATCCCTTAAAGATATGAAAGCCAATTGTAAGTATTTGCTAATTTTATGATGATTCACATATTACAGCACTAATTGTATTATCAAAAACAAATAGATCGTGAAATTATACTATTACTATTGGCAAGGTAAATTCGACATGGTTCTGGATATGATGTATAAAAACATGTCTTATTATTTTAAGAATTATGAGAAAATAAAAATTGGGATTACTAGCAGTCCAGAACGCCGAGTTATGCAATATAATGAAGCCGAATGGGATCAGATGGTTGTTAAATACAGAACGACATCTTTGACAGAAATTAGAAAAATTGAAAAGATTCTTGTCGAAAGTTATAGGCCATGGATTAACAATATGGTTGGTGGTGGCGGTGGCCATATAAAAAAAGGGCCATATTACTTGTACTTGGTATTAAAAAAGTAATCCACTTGGCTGCTTGATATTGGCATTCAAGGATTGTGAATTATTTCAGACTGTATTAAGTTTTCCAGCCTACTATATAGCCCGTCTGACACCGAATAGCTATGACTTTACTTAGACAGCCTAGAGTATTTTTGAATAATAGTGGATTTGCTAATTCAATGGGTGTTTGCTAACTTTCTGGTGCAAATCCAAGACCCAAAAACATTATGGCTCGTCCAATTGAATCTCAGCTTTATAGAGAGCTTGTTGATTCCTGCTTCAATTTTATTGAAAGAGGAACAAGAGAAATCAACGAAATCTATGATTCTGTACAACATAGATTCCCAACATTATGTGACAATGAATATCCTTGCCTTCATTACATCAATCGGGGCATTCATCAAGCTGAGTGGAAACATAGGGTAAGAAATGCACTTCAGAGATGCAAGCGGATAGGTGATAATGTAAACTTTAGTGGCAGAAGAGGATATTGGACGTTCTCTTAGGTAATACCTACTCAGCCGAAACCATTATTTTGGCTTATTTAATGTTATCCCACTTGGTTTTCTGCCAATGACTGATTACACCTTCTTCCTTGCAGTCAGGACAATACCAGTGAATTTCCTTATGATTGGGTGTTAATGCGGTTTGAACAAGACCATTGCATCCGCGATTGAAACAGCGTAATGTGCTTGGTACTAACTTGATATTCCTTTTCTGTGTTGTAATATCAACAACCATTGCAAGAAACCCAGCCATTTCACGGGCTTCACGTGGCATTTCCCCAGGAATATTTCCATTCTCATTCAGGAAATGAGTCAAATTTGAGATGTACACAGCTATTCAGTAAGATTATCGGTTGAATTAAACTCATAATAGACATCAACCGCCCATGTTCCAGTGGCACTGAAGATCCCGCTAACACGGTTCAACCCAAAGTAATCAGATGGTGGGAATTCTTCGCAATGTTGTTCTGGAGTCTCCAATGGTAGGGATATCAGTTTCTCCACTAAGGCCTGCTGCAAATTTGAAGTAATTATGGATCCTGCCAATATAATAGGAGGGATGATAGTTCTTAATTTGGGGTGAATGTCCTTCTGCATGGGTCTTAATATTAACATCCCAAAGGTCTTCCGCAAAAATATAACTCCATCTGCCGAAGAAGATCAAAGTCAATCGGTGGTAATACGTTATAAATCAAACTCAAACTGCAAAGTTTAATGATCTTCCCCATGACATTCTTTCCGAAGAAGTGACCGATGTCGTTTATCGAGTTGGATGCTATCATCTTCGCCTGTTCCCGTTGATACTTAAACCTGTACTGGTCACTCTTCTCAATCTCATTCTCAACCACCTCACGAGCTGCCATCAATTCTTTGTTCTTCGCTCCCCAGAATACAGCGGTCGAACCTTTGTGAAGAGTGGTGTTCTCCACGACATGGGCGTCGACTGGAATATTACGTAATAGATCCCCAAACGACCTATTCAATGTAGCCTTCTTCCATACTACCAACAACATATATTGGACGTTGTAGTCATAGAAATCCTTTCGGATGAACTTTGTATACTCAGGGAGCAGGCGGTAACGGCGTTTACAAATCTGTCCGTTGTTCTCCTCTGAGATCATCTTTTGAATCCGAATACAGTCAGGATCTTTGCTTGCGTAAGCTCCAGCAATATAGGCACATTCCGAGTTGGCAAAGTTCAACCCACCGAGAGTAAAGGGGAAACCATTGCACATGTTACCGTATTTCAGACTTACACCGCCTCGGCAATCCCCTCCTTTCCGATAACTCCATACGTTTATTTTTGTACAATCGTAATCTTCATCCTTGAGAAGACTTATCGTACTAATGAGCTCTTCAAACTCAATTCGCCTTTGATTGTCACTTAATATCGTGATATCACTGATTTTAAAACCGTTGAACTCAGCCATATTATTTCTGCCTCCTGGACTTGTGGTTATTTGGAATAAAGTAACGCTCGCCAGTATATTCATCAAAGGGTCTTAATGTTTCCATCATGACATGGCTATCGACCTGCTTACTTAAAATAGCTAGGATTTCATCCAAGGTCAATGTCGTCTTAAATTCAAATTCAACATCTGGCAACTGTCCCACTTGGAGAATTTTCATTTCCGACATATTCGTTGGTATCCTATGGATAAATAGAAGAACATCGTCCAGACATTCTGCTCTCAGTTTATAATGTCTTTCACCGTCAAAGTGATGATTTTCAGTTGGTATCATAACTATTTAATCTTAATTGAAGAAGCTTAATTAATTCCGTACTCGACTGGGGTTTGATTTTCAGCTTTATACGGATCTCTTAATGTGTAATGAACATTGACACACCTTTTCGGCCTTCGATTACTCTGTCGGCTGTAACCATAGAATGCATCAATCTTAATATCAAAAACCCTGACCAGTCCATCTTTGCAGGGAACACTTATGGCATGAATGGTTTTTCCGAATTCAGTAATCATATTCTCGGAAAACGGACGCCTATTGGTTTGTAACTGGAAATATTGACTGTCCTCTCTCCATTCCAGTAAGGTAGGATAATACAATCCTATATCTTTTATTGCTCCTTTTACCGCAGCATTTATTATTGATTTGGTTGCCTTAATACTTAACTCCCTTTCGAATAATAAGTCATCTATCATCCTTTGATAGAATTTTTTCGAATGTTCATTGGTAGCATTCTTCAACTTGCCATTATAATCGGCAATGGCATCGTCGATCTCCAAGTGGGGGACATGTGTACCTCCTTCATGGTTACTTACATTTTTGGTGCTGAGTGATTTTTTCATATTTTCTATTTTTAAAATTGGGGCGCAAGCATAAGCGCATTTTTTGAAAGGGCCAAATATTTTTAACGATTTATTTAGCTGGACCCTAGCATTTTAACATATAAAGACAAAAACTTTTTATTCTGCAACAGATATTTTTTTGTGCAGCAGATTGGCATAATATGATAGTAGTGTCATCGGTTAAGGTCAATCAACTATATATGATCCCTGACAAAGTTCGAATAGATCTCTTTTTGTGAGACCAGAACGATCATTGTTTCTTGACAGGGGTCAACTTAGCCAAAGAAGTTTCGGTGTCACCAGTGCAAAATCTGAGTGGTCTGGGTCAATATTTTCAACTGTTATTATTATCTGATGAAATTTGTCGGAATGGCCCATTAAATCTGGCTATGATAATATTTGGAAATATCAGAATCTGCTTTACATTGGCCCAATGAAAAGCCTCGTCATACACCCCACAGACCAGTCGACAGACTTCCTTTCACCTATCTATGCCAACCTCACTGACAAGACTGTCATAACAGACGGGATTACAAAAACAGAATTGAGGGTACTTATTGAACTTCATGATCGAGTTATCATGCTCGGACATGGGCATAAGGATGGACTTTTAAATCCAGGACAATTCCCGAGTGCAGGCTTATTCATTATCGATGATTCCATGGCTCCTATTTTGAGGAAAAAATCAAGTGGCATTTTCGTCTGGTGTCATGCCGACCACTATGTCAGAACACATGCTCTCTCAGGGATCTGCAGTGGAATGTTTATCTCCCAACCTGATGAGGGAACACTTTTTGGATTTGAAAATATCGCCAATGACCTGATTGACCAATCAAATAATGGATTCGCTTCAATCATGGCACAATGGATCAACGAGTCGCTTAACTTATTGTACGATAGGTTACTCTTGGAATATAGCAAACTGGCTAGAATCAACCCTATCGCCAAGTTCAATTTTGAACGACTGTGTCTTTGCGGTTCAGGGGCTCTTTACCGAGCTAACTAGGAAGAATAACCTCCAAAGGATTTAAGTTGATCCTGAATTAAACTAAATCCCATTAAAGGGTATTTCAACTGTATACCCTTGCTTCTTTATCCTCTTGATTTCCTTGAGTAGTTTCTTTTCATCCTCATTTTGAGGAGTTCTGGAGCCAAGCGTCAGGTAGACATAAATCTGTTCGAGATCTAGGTCGGGGCTGTTGTAATGAAATTTTTCCACATCCAATGTTTGGTAATATTTTATATTAACGATCTTCCAGATTTGGTCAGAGAGTGAGCAACTGGAAGCGTGCCATCCAATTGACGAGGAAGGCTTTTGCAGATAAGTCTTTAGGTCGCCTTGTTCAGAATAAGAAATTTACTTTCATCCCCTTCTCTAACAAAAAGTCTTGAAGTTTTTTTAATGATTCCATTCCGTTCACAACCACTCCATAACTATTATCTCCAGGGAAATAGCTATCGATTAAATCAATTTCTATGTAATCTGGGCAGTCGAGGCAATTTTCTTCGAAGAATTGAAAAGCTCTACCTTCAGGAGATGACCAGATCATAGGCGAATCAGCCTCATGCTCCGTTTTATATTCTCTAATGCTTTCTATATTTGGAGATCCGTCTTCATTGCGATAGGAAGAATCACCATTGTCGTCGTCATCTTCAAAAAGGCCATAATCGGTTGCCCATTCAACTAACTCTTCGTCAGTCATCATGTCAGCTTCACTGAAAAAATCAGTACCTAATTTCAAAGAGATTTCTTCGTCTAAGACCTCTGCAATAAATTCATAATCTGCTTTTTCGAAAAGCTTTAGTTTGACACTTGGATTTTGCTGTTGTTCTTCCATATCGCTTAAGTAAAGGTTACATTCTTATTCAAGGGAACAGTACTGTTCTAATTTTTCGGATACATTCGAGTTTACTACAAGATCACAAAAACTCTTCTTCCATATCGTATAACTTTCTTCGAAAAAACCGACGAGCTATGTAGTACCAAATTGTTTTCTTTTTACCATGATTTTTTTGATACCATAATTGATCTTCAAGGCTACTAATCCTGTCAAGGACTTTTGAATTAACCAGGTTTTCGAACTCCAATATTCCATCTTTGAATTGAAGGTATAACTCATCTTCTGAATATGAGGGACCCACGTCCTCCTTCCTAATTAGTTGATCTGTAGTTTCTAATCTGAGCCCACCTGTAAACCAGTCGGTAAAGTTCTCCTTTTGTCCTGGGAAAAGAGTTTCTAATCCAATATTTTTAAAGTAATATTTTCCCCCCTTATTATAAATCATGTTTCCCGCAAAATTTATCAAGAACAGTTTATCTCCCCTTACTTCATAGACTGCATCATACCCCTTTTGATTTGCCGTATGTACTGAATGAAAGTATGGCCTTTCTTTTGGGGCGAGGCTGCTTAGATAATCCTGGAAAGGATCAGAGTAAGTATAATAAGTTTCTCCTTTAAATAATACTCGATTGCCTTGCTGGGTGGTCATATTGTTTGGACTTGATTTTTGATATTGAAATAACTCGCAGGTATTAGAACCCATGTAATAACCTTCTAATTTAGATATTTCTGTCTTTGAGCACAAACTGAAAGTTAATAGTAGTTCCTTCATTCTTCAATTACAATAATGGATATGTATTCTCCATAATTTGAGATGGGTGAGACATATTATTGAATGGTCTTGAATTACAATTTTCGTTTTTCATAATTGGCCAGAGACACATCCAAAATTTCCAAAATCTTCTCCCTATCACTATAAGAGTCTTTCAACTCGGTAAAAGGTAACGCGAAGATTTGATGTTCAAAGAGGTGATCTTTGAGGTGGGTTTTGATTCTGTCTCGAATTGTGGGATTTGTAATTTTATCCACTTCCTGAATTTGCTGCCTATACTCCTGATACTCCTTTGTAAAATTATCGAGCTTTGAATAGATGTATTTGGCTTTCTTATAACTATCCCCCAATGCCCATGTTGCCCACTCCACCCCTTTCTCAGAGCGAAGGTCTTTATAGTACCTCCAGCCACCAAAGGAGCTTATCAACATGTGCTTCTTCCAGCCAGGGTAAGGGGAGACGGATACTATACGCAAGGAGTACCAGTCCCACTGGGTTACTTCACCGACCACAACTTCGTCATCGACGATTGTTATTAAAAACGAATTCCTTTTGTATTCCATAATGTAAAAAGTTGTTGTTAAACAATAAGTTACTTTTCACATCAAGAACAATCTGGAAGTCTTATTTTAACATTTTTGGCAGACTGCCCACATCGTTTTACCACCGTGGTGTTAACTCGGTTGGCACCCATTTAAGGGTTCTTGATGCTTTGTATGTGTAAATATGAGAAATTATCCGATAATTTCCTCACCCGAGGCTATGTTTTATGAAAGAAAGTTAATAGCAGGAATGATGGAATGATTCCGAAGAACTAAGAGCTGTACATCTTTTTTAGTGATGTGAATAAGAGAGTTAATATAATTTATGGATGTTTAACTCCGTAGTATTTCTTTGCTCGTCTAAACCCTCGCTGAATCGCATCTGCAACAGTGAAAGCATAAATATCACCCTTCCGCTTGATGGTAGTTCTATCATAAAGCTGATCAAAGGGAAGGTGGTAAATTCTTGTTTCATTGCCATCAGCATCTCTGTTTGTATTGCATTTGATTCTCGGATAATCGCCTAAGGGGAAAGATTCCAAATATGCAACTTTTAAATAATCAGCAAACGTTTTGGCTGTATCTGACAACTTTGTGTTAGTAATTAAAACGGGAATTACAGTCCTTGTTTTGTCTGGATTACTAAGTAAATATTGAATGGAAGTACCATAAAGCTGGGCAATATGGTTCTCTCTTATAAACTTATTCTGCGCCCAGTATTTGCATTGAATTATCTTAGTAATGTTATTTTTCTTTGCTATAATATCTCTCCCCAAATCATTTATTCTCTCCTCAATTCCGAAATATTCTACCTCATAACCATCTTTTTCATAACGATATCCAACATACATCTCATAATCTCGGCCTATTTGCCAATTGGATTTAGCTCCATTTACATACCTATCCAAGGCTAGCTGATTTCGAACATCTTCTGGCAAGGAATGGTATTCCTCCCTGCTTAAGAAATAAACTGCCCTATCAAAATCATCTTGAACTTCAGTTAGACTATGATTTGACTCTTCATCAAATGATCTTAAGCTGTCGATATTATCAACAAATTGTTCAAGTTCAGGGAAAACGGACAAAAGATAGGCATATTTATACTCCATGAGTTTGTATCGGGAGACCGCTTTTTTAGCTTGAGCCTTTAAAGTGCTAATTTTAACGCTGTAGTTATGATTCTCCCTAGAGCGTGAATGACTGTAAAATTTCTCTGCTAGATCGAATTGTAATGTCAGATGGTCAGCATATAATATTGACAGGTAGGTAAAGTTTTTCTCATTTATTTCTGATAGGCTTCTGTACAGTTCATCCTTTTCTTGTATAAACTTCTCTAAGGATTCTATCCTTCTGGCATTTCCTTCCTTAAGTTTTTCACACTGCTCTAATAGAACACTTGCCTCCTTATTATACTTGTATCCCTGCTCAAGTCGCTCTTGCAGTATTTCATTGCTTCTTGATTTTATATACCACGCCCTCATAGCAATAATTAATAGTAGGCTAAGACATACAATAGCAACTATCATGATTTAATAATTTTAACTCTGTTTCATCACCAAAGATTGGAGTTCGTGTCAGTTTTAAAAATAGTAAAAGATGATGGAATTGCAAGCCCTTAGGGTCAATGAGTCATGGATTTAGTATCCCCCCAATTGAATTTGTTTTTCATTAGTGGATGTTGTGACTTTAATTGGGCCAATGCAGAACTTTCATCTTTTCTGAGCCTGAAAGAACTCTTCTGACACCGTTATTAAGTATGTACGATCAACTATGAATAGCTTATGAAATTTCCAAAACAATAACAATGTTTCATTTCGTGTTTCCCGAATTTAATCAGACCTAATTTGTTTTTCAAATTATGTCCAGCTATTTTGGGGGGTGGGACAAAATGGTGTCAGTTAACACCAACCTCTTCTTGGCTTTAATGATTGGATAGAGATCATTCTCCTTTAAGATTGATTAACCATTCTGTTCTTACGATCTGAACTGGAGGAATCTCCAGCCCGCTGTTGTGGGGTACTACCTTAACTCGTCCACCATCAGGGTCCTCAATTAGGAGATAAATATACTCTTCGTCGCTATCTTCATAATCAGGAAGAAACCTCACTAAATCGCCCTTTCGAAAGTCACTCATAACAAATTACCTTGATTGAATACTCTGAATGAATTTGATAAATGTGCCTAGCGTCATTATATGCGGGCGGTACTGTTTGGGGAAACTTTCAATATATAAACCAGGAACAACTAACTGGACATTGTACTTCATCATTTCCTCTAACTGGTTTGGGGAGATTCCCTGTTGAAGTGTGAATAGATGCTTGGTTTTAATCCTGTCAGCCTCATTGAGGATTTGCCGCCATCTATCTTTACAGGTTGTCTTAGCAGCGAGAACATTGAGCTTACCACTGTCATAACTCGGATTTAAATACGCCTCCTGACTTGGAAAAATAAAGTCTGGCTTCTTCTTGTCCTCCGTCATAACCTGACATTCATAAGTGACTTCAAATTGGTTGAATATCTCAGCAAGATGATTTTCCAAAGATTTTCCCGCCCTGCTCTTGCGTCGATTTAAAATCGTATTTGCAGTCTCTACTAATTCGCCGACAGATGAAAAAGGTGTTTTAATTCTGACACTATATCTGTCATTCTCGATTGTTTTAAAAAGCTGAAATTCAGCATTCAACCACTGAAGTAATCTAATATCAGGTAATTTAACAATCTTATTATGATTTATTTGAAAGGCTTGATTAAAACAATTTCTGGCATTGTCTGAGAGGTCTCGTGAAGGCGGAAAATCTACTCTGAGTGATTTTATATACTCCGTAAAACAGCGGAACATTGTATCTTCAGGTGGAAGATTTGCCCCCTTTTGGATAATTTTATTTGTGTCGCTAACAGATAAATTCAGAGAAGCAAGGAATTCTTCAATTTCATCATCTCTTTGAATAACAAATGCCTCATAGTAATCTTGAGACTTCTTACATAAAACGAGAAGATCACCCACATTATCGTCTGACAAAAATGGGAAGCCCCTACCAAATCTCGTCAACCTGTATTCATCTCGCGTGCCTACACCATAGTAAATGAACCTGCTGGCAGTTTCAAAATCATTTTGCCATTTAATTGTAATCCATTTTTCGGAGTTACCTCCCTTTTGACCTGGGCTTTCGAAAAATAACGGCCAAGCCTGCTTATGAATATGGTATCCTGACTGATGACCCCCAGTCGTTCCTGTGTCATTTGCCGTAATGAATTTTGAGAAAGAAATTTCAGACTCTTGAGCTGTCTGGATGGCGTATTGGAGAATACTGCTTGTCATATCTGATAAGTTCAGAGACTAATTGCCGACCAACATACTTCATAAGTGGTACTACCACGGAATTACCAAACTGCCTGTATGCCTGATTATCCGAAACAGGAATGATGAATTTGTCTGGATATCCCTGTAATCTTGCACATTCTCTCGGAGTTAATCGCCTAGGGTTCTTGTTTTTCTGCGGGATGAGAATTTCGGCTCCATCCTTATAATATCTTGCACTTAGGGTTCTCGAAATACCATCTAAGTCCGTCATTCCATAACCAAATCCATTCCCTTTGGCTTTATGTTTTTCCGCATACCTGATAAGGTACTCCCATAAATGATCAGTCAGAGTATATTTGGCATCGGGTTTCTTCTCAAGTATATCAATTATTTTATGATTAGCTATTGGCATCTCAGGGAACTCGAACTTCTCGTTTCCCTTGAAAAAATCATTTGAGAATCCTATAATTACAATTCGCTCTCTGTGCTGAGGCACAAAATGTTTACCGTCGAGTACCTTGGGGTAAATTGAATAATTAAGTTCCCTTAGGGTATTTGAAATGATCTGAAATGTCCTACCTGAGTCATGTGAAAGAAGGTTCTTGACATTTTCCAGTAAAAAGGCCTTGGGCTTCTTCTCATCTAATATCCTCGCGATGTCAAAAAATAATGTCCCCTGAGTTTCATCTTTAAAACCATGATTTTTGCCTAATGCATTTTTTTTTGATACCCCTGCAATTGAAAAGGGTTGACATGGGAAACCTGCTACAAGAACATCATGATCAGGGATTTCCTTTTCATCAATCTTTGTTATGTCACCGAATGGAACCTCACCAAAATTAGCCTCATATGTCTTCTGGGCAAAGTAGTTATATTCACTTGAAAACACACATTTACCACCCAACTCCTGAAATGCCAGCCTGAATCCACCTATACCTGCAAATAAATCTATAAAAGTAAATTTGGGTGATTCCACAGGAGGGAATGGCACATCCCATTCAATGGGAAGTCTGTCCTGAAAATAGGGCTCATCAAGAGGTGGCGAGTCAAGTTGAAGTGAAAGGATATACCTCATGGCCTCCTTTTCGTATAGCCCAGCAGATCCGTTGTCCCAAGATTGCAGAAAATGAGTTAGATGAGCCAATCCATTTAATTCGGGCTTATTTACGTTAATATTTAATTTCTTCCGAAAATCGGAGTACTTAGGCATGTTGCTGTTCGTTTATGACTGTGTTTATTTGATAAATACAAAGGTTTAAATTTTTACTCACATCCTGGCTCCAGAAGCGTAAAACTTTCCAGCCATGGTTCACCAGATATGTGCTTACCAACTGATCGCGATTTTGATTTGATTCGATTTTGTTCCACCAAAACGCTCTGTTCGTTTTTATTCGGTATTTTTCAGTTTCCCAGTCCTTCCCATGAAAGTATTCACTGTCCACAAAAATGGCAAGCTTATATTTTTTTATAGTTAGGTCGGGCTTACCAAAAACCGATTTATCATTCTTTCTATACCTTATGCCCTGTGCCCATAAAGCTTTTGCCAGAAGTATTTCCATTTTGGTGTTTTTACTCCTGATTGCCTTCATATTCCTTGACCTTTGTTCAGGCGTCAGTACATCCATGACGACAAAAGTATATTATTAATGGAATGTTTTCAAGGCTATGATATATTAGTGCATATATAGGAATACACACATCGTATGTTATAGTGTTACATAAATGACATTATATGTTCTACAATAAATCAACAAATAAACTTGCAATTCTTCCAAATTCTGGCTAATATTGATTCGCTAAACTAAAGCTGATGAGAAATGAACACTAAAACTAAGCGAGAAAGATTTGTTGAGGTGGGTGGGAACAGAGTTCAAATGGTAATTGATAAAATCGAAAACCTTTCAAAATGTGCTAATAAAAGGAACTATGAGTTCACTCAGCATGATATTGATAAAATGTTCAAAGCTATTAGTGATAAACTCAAAATTGCTAAAGCCAAATTTGAGTCTGAACTAAGTTCAAGTAATAAAGGGAAAAGAATTTTCAAATTTTAAAATACTCCAAAATGCCTGAATGGAAATTCCGTGAGATGCAAAAGTCTGAGGTGGCTGTGGACCCAGTACAAACTCAGTTTTTCACCACCAATATTGTTGGTGGCCTTTCCTCTGCTCTGGTGCGGGAATCGCTTCAAAACTCATTAGACGCCCGCTTAAAATCAACAGATAATCCTGTATTTGTTGAGTTTAGGATCATTGAAGTTGAAGTAGATGAATTTGTAGTCGGCCTTTTCAACGGATTGAATGATCATCTTAATTCAAGGAAGAGTGGGATAAATCCAGAGAATGTACCAGATTTCCATTCAAAAATTAAAGTACTTCTCGTCGAAGATTACAATACGGTAGGTCTTCCTGGGGATTTCATGGAAAACAGGGATCCTGAGGAAAATGATCTTGGCCAGCATAACTTTTATTGGTTTTGGAGAAGAGTTGGAAAGTCTGGTAAAAGAAATGAAGAAATTGGAAGATGGGGGCTTGGTAAAACAGTTTTCCCCGCCTCGTCCAAAATAAATACCTTTTGGGGATTAACTGTTCGGGATGATGATAGCAACAAGTTCTTGATGGGCTCATCAATTCTTAAAATTCATCATCTTGATGGAGAGGAAGTGAGAATTTCTCCATATGGATTCTTCGGTAACTATACTGATGACGAAGACCCATTTTTTGTATTGCCCGCCAATGAAGCTGAAAACGCTGATTTTATTGAGGAATTTGAAAGAAAATTCAAAATCCAGAGGAAATCAACAGATTCAGGAGATAATTTGGTTGGCTTCTCGGTTATTATTCCGTTTATATGGGAAGAAATTACCTCAGGTGATTTGATTAGTGCCGTGATTGAGCAATTCTATTACCCTATTCTTACTGGTAATCTGATTATTAAAATTGAGGATGAAATTGAGAGGAGAATAATTGACATCAATCAAGATAATCTTGATCAGGTTAGGGAGATAATTCCCCTCGACACACTAGATGATCCACGTACTGACGAAGTAGAGAAAAAAATCTCTTTATCAAAATGGGCTATCAATCAGACTGACGAAGATTTTGTAATTCTAAATGAGCCGAACATAAATTCGGATCCAATGTGGAGAATGGAATGGTTTCTTGATGACACGTTGAGAAATGAAATCAAAACCAAAGCTTCCAATTTCTTTACAGGGGAACGGATTTCTTTTAAAGTGCCCGTCAAAGTCCATAAAAGAAACCAAGCGGCCCAATTTTCATATTTCAGGGTTTTCTTTGAATATGATCGTAGTTCTAACCACGGGGAGAATTATTTTATACGCGATGGTATCACCATATCCTCTGTTAGGCCACTAATAAAGAAAGGATTACGGGTATTGATAATTATCGAGAAGAATGATTTGGCAACGCTGTTAGGCGACTCGGAAAATCCCGCACATACCGAATGGCAGAAGGACACCAAATCATTAAAAGAAAAATACATAGACCCTGACAAGACAATAAGTTTTGTAATTCGAAGCTTATCATCATTATATTCCCTTATCATTCAGCCTAAAAGCGGGCTTGATTATGATGCTCTTCAGGATGTCTTTTTTGTTGATAATGAGGAAGAAGAAAATGTTATAACTCCTCAGATTGAAGGTGGCAAAAAGAATACCTCTTCAAAACCGAAAATAGAGATTGAAGAACCACGAAGCCCTCAGCGGTATTTTCTGACAAAAATCAAAGGAGGTTTTAAGATCGTGGGCAATGAGGATGTAAACCAAATTGGCTTAACACTTAGGATTAAAGTAGCTTATGCGATCACTAAGGGTAATCCAATAAATAAATATAGTCCGTTTGACTTCGATTTATCCACAAATCAGTTTGTAATTAGGAGTGAGGGAATGATTCTTAACAGGTGTTCACTTAATGTAATTGAATTTACCTCTATAACCCCAAATAATTTTTGGCTCACAGTTACAGGCTTTGACGAAGAACGTGATCTGTTCATTAAAATTAAATAAACTATGATTAGAAGGCTTAATTATACTGGCAGGAAACTCATTCCTCATGAAAAACTGCTAATCAATGTGAGAAAAATAGATGGGAAAAGGGCGTTTAATGCTGAACTTGAATTGGATGCTTTAGGATTC
>JAGODU010000223.1 GCA_017998095.1 Prolixibacteraceae bacterium
AGACAAAATACGGCTTCAGGGCAAACGGCAGGCTGGATATCAACAGGGAATCCCAAGAGGTATTGGATACCAGAATGATAGAAATGGTGGCAAAAATAGTAGACGTGAAGAATTTGAGCAAAGCGCAATAATACGAAAACTTTTTTATATAGGTTAAGTTCATCAAATATAATGTTGTATGAACTTGATCTTCTTTATATATGGAAATATTTTGCTGAAACATGTATAATTAAGGAAAACAAGTGCTAAGTGTGATGATAGGCTCTGAAATCATAATGTATCAGACCGAAGATGGTATGACAAAAATAGAAACTACTTTTGACAGCGATACTGTTTGGCTTTCTATTAATCAAATGGCAGAGTTATTCCAGCGTGATAAATCAACTATTTCTCGCCACATTAAAAATGTATTCAATGAAGGTGAATTGATCAGAAATTCAGTTGTTGCAAATTTTGCAACAACTGCTGCTGACGGTAAAACATATCAGGTTGACTACTACAACCTTGATGTCATTATTTCTGTTGGTTACCGGGTAAAGTCATTACGAGGTACACAGTTCAGAATATGGGCAAGCAATGTCTTAAAAGAATATATGCGAAAAGGCTTTGCCATGAATGACGATTTATTAAAAAACAATGGCGGCGGAATATATTTTGATGAATTGCTGGATCGGATCCGCGATATCCGTTCATCAGAAAAAGTTTTTTGGAGAAAAGTACTTGATATTTATGCAACAAGCGTTGATTATGACCCGAGAATGGAAGTCTCAAGTATGCTTTTCAAGACTGTACAGAATAAAATGCATTGGGCAGCACATGGTCAGACTGCAGCTGAAAAGATATATTATTCTGTAGATGCGGACAAGCCTTTTATGGGGATGCTGAGTTTTAAGGGGGAAAGGCCAGCACAATCGGATGCTTTAGTGGCAAAAAATTATTGTACGGAAGAAGAATTATCTGCAATGTAATGCGGGGTGAGAAGATGATTAAAATTACTACACAGCCGATTTATGATGAATTTCTTCAGATGTGCGCGGATGCCCGTCAAAATATAATGTTATGTGCGCCCTTTGTGAAGAGGGAAATTGTTGATGATATTGTTTCTGCAACAGATAGGCGATTATCAATGCAGTTAATTACAAATATAAATTTGCAAAGCTTTCACCGAAGGGCATCAGACCTTGGCGCAATAGAAAAATTTATAAGCAACGGCTCGGTTTACAATTGTACAACGCTACATGCAAAACTATATATTTTTGATAATAAAAAATGTCTTATAACTTCCGCAAACCTAACGACATCAGGTCTTCGAAAAAATCTCGAATGCAGTATGTTAACAGATGATTTGGACTTGGTCGATTCATCGGTATACGAATATAATTCAATAATCAAAGATAATAGAGTGGGCAAAATTACGCCGCAATCCATTTCTGACATAGGAAAGATACTTGAAAAGATCCCTCCTGTTCTGAAAGTAGTATATCCGCAGTTTGATTTATCGGCAACCTATGAATCTAATATAAATGCTATTGCCAAGTCTCTTACTGGATGGAGGAAAAGCGTTTTTATCGTATTGAATTCCATGCAGGAGGATACTTTTTCATCACAGGAAGTAAAATTTATAGCAGAGCAATTAAAAGGGGCTTATCCCGAAAATCATAATCGGGAAGCTAAGGTACGTCAGATATTGCAGCAATTACGAGATACCGGTTTAATTGAATTCACTTCTCCCGGAATTTATAGAAGACTATGGGTGAAAGGAGTTATCAATGAAGTTTAGAGTTGTAGTTACGGAGACTTTGCAAAGAATTATTAAGATTGACGCTGAAAGTGATGTGGAAGCCGAGTCAAAAGTACGCAGACAATATCGTAACGAAGATATCGTATTGGATAGTGCGGATTTTATTGATGTTGAATTTAAAGTTTTGTCTGAACAGGAGAGTTTGTTTAAGAAATAAGGTATATGAGGGACACCCTGACATCCAATACAGTAATTACGGTGGACTTCTTTCCCAATACCGTTCCAATGCCAAAATAGCGATTGACTTATTTCCGGGAACAGGAGTTCTAGGTCGACTTATTCCCTTGAACAGATAAATGTAAAAATATAAGAAAGATATCAAAACATACGGTCGAGCCACGTTGAGTGCGTGGTCTTGATGTCACGAAAAGATAAATAAATAGGCTGCAAACGGCTTAAAGTTAAAGGTTTCCAGGCTTTCGGTAAGAATAACCGATTGCTGGAGACCTTGCTTTTTTATCTTTCAATAGTAGCCCCGGCAAGAAAACGTTGTTGGGTTGAGGATAGAGAACTGTTTTTTGCCTTTCGAGACAAGGGAACTACTGTTTTGGGGATAGGTTGAGACTAGGAAACTGTTGTAGATTTTTTTGTCATGATTAACTTCATCCTTAATTTTCACCAAAATCTTCAAATGCTGAATTGTATTCAGGTCCCTTGTCATCAGCGGTAACAGGGATCAGTTTCATGCTGAGAAATTATATTTTCCTTAGACCGGTTTTTGACCTAATTTGCCTAGTTGCAGTAGCTATTTTTAAAGATTCCTATTGACAGATTTATACACTTGCACTACTATTATGTTATACGATATATCGCAACGCATAATATTAAGATTACAATTCAAGCGAGGAGGGTCTCCTATGTCATATACAAGTGGGCCTATGACTGAGGCTATGTATTACGTACTTCTTGCACTGATGAACCCTAATCATGGTTATCAGCTCATGAATGCTATATCACAGGTTTCAAACGGACGTATGCAAATGGGGCCGGGAACCCTATATGGTGTTCTGACCAGGCTTCAAAAAGATGGGCTTATTGTCATTGTTCAGGACGACGGAAGACGGAAGGTTTATGCCATAACTGAGACCGGTAAAGCAGCTCTTAAAGATGAATATTACCGGCTTACTGCCATGATACAAGACGGTAGTGTGCTCAAGGAGGGGAAAGAAGATGAGTAAAACAGTCAGAAAATTTATGCCAGATGATATCTGGAATTTGGGTAGGAGCGAATCGTGGTTTTCCGATATGGCTAAAAATGGACTGCATTTGCGTAAAGTAGGAATTCAATTTGCTCTATTTGAAAAAGGAGAACCCCAAAAGACAAAGTATAGAATGGATATTATAAGCCCTATGCCAACAGAAGAACAGCTTGAAATATATAGAAAATCCGGCTGGCAGCTTGTAACTAATCTAAAAGAGCTGTATATCTTCTCATCACCGGAAGAAGCAGATTATCCGGAGCTTCATACCGACCCTATGGAACAGAGTTATACCTTGACGGCCTTAAATCGGCGGCTTAGAATTCAGGTAATTGTCTTTACGGCTTTTATGGCACTGTTTCTTGGGATGATGCTTTCTATGTTCTTTCTTGAGCGTACCCCAACATTGGCGATGATGGAGGCACCAGGAATTCAACGTCCGTTGCTTATGTTCGTTGAGATTTATGTTTTTTATACTGTTATACGCAATTACATGACATTGAACAGACTTAAAAAATCTCTTTCTGAAGGAAAACCTATTGATCACCGGGTAAACTGGCGAAAACCCCGTTTAATTAATGGTTTTATAGGAGCATTCTTCATCCTAATAGCATTCCTAACAGTTTGCTTACCTTTCGCAGGAATTGCTCTAAGCAAAACTTATACCATACCGGAAACGTCGGTTAATCTGCCTATAGTAAGGCTTGCTGATATAGAACGCAACCCTGCTCTTGAGCGCGATGTTGTATATAATTTGCGAGGTGTGGACTGGGGTAACCGGGTCAGCTATGATTGGTCGCTTCTATCACCGGTTCAATATGAGGTAAACGAGCATGGTATTATCAAGAATATGAAGTGGGATGATAATAGCGGTTTTTATTCACCGAGCATTGAAACGCATTACTACCGATTGGCTTTTTCATCAATGGCTGATAGTTTAATTCACGACCTTATAAAACGTTATGTTGATGAATTCGATCCAAAGGTGAAAGTTCACGATGTTGATCATACATTTTTTGATAAACTATATGTAGCGGAAGACGGAATCAGGAAGCAAATTTTTGCATATTCAGGAAATGAAGTTATCTATGTAGACTATTTTGGTAACGAGATAGTGGAGAATATTATCGCGTTGTTACCGGAAGCTCTTGGTACTTATGAAAAATAAGAATTCACCGACTGTATCTACCATTCGGAATCATCATACTAACAAAGATATTTATTGGGAATTGGTGGGTGATATTCGTATGGAGCATATAAGAAGTCAGCAATGATTTCGTGTAATGACGATTTCCGTCCGGTGAACCTTTTGATTTGCACACAGAATGAAGATGCGAAGAAAGAGACAAATTTCAATTTGAGGGGATGAAAATTATGGAAGCAGAAATTAGGGACTTATCATCAATTGAAATAAGAAACTTGATGTTAGATACTTTGGCTTATGATGAGGCGGATATTGATTCAGAAGGTAAAACATTCAAAATGTATGGTTATCAAGGAGCACAATCAGATTTATATCGTCTTATGGAAGGCCTTGCAGTAAAAAGGGGACTAATAAAAGAAAAAATTTCTCTATCTGGAGCTGCATGGGGTGGAAGTGGCCTTATGCTTCACCCACATAGCACAACAAATTTTAGTCGTAGTGATATACAGAATATATTTGAACAATTTCATTTATTGCTTAACCAAGGAATTATAGCTCCTGGGGCAGTAGGCAATTATGGCCACAATTTACCCTATTTCCATGTAACAGAATACGGACTTAAATGTTTAGAAGAACAGGAAGTTTTACCATATGATGTAGATGGTTATCTTGAAAAGATTAAGAACATACCTAGTATTTCGGAGTGGGTTGAGTTTTATATCAAAGAGGCTTTACTGTGCTATAATGCAAATTGCATGGAAGCAGCAGTGATTATGCTGGGACTATCTAGTGAAAAAATAATAGACGAGCAAAACGATGCGTTATTAGGATATTTATCTAGGAATTTTACCAATGAATTTTCGCAGATGCAGGCTGAATTATCTAACATTAAATTTGCATCTGCTAAATTTAATTGCTACAAAAAGTATTTTGATATGATAAAAAACAATGTATCAGATCAGGTGTTTAAAGATATGTTACCTCTGGTTGATAGAGTGGCTTTTCAAGTTTATACAAACTTCACTAGGATAACAAGAAATGAATTGGCACATCCATCTGATACAAAAATGGAACGCATTGAAGTTCTAATGATTTTCATTTCGTTTATAAAATATTGTCAGACACAATACGGATTTATTGATTATTACATAAACAACTAAATAAGGAGGAGTAAAAATGGCACGTTCTATAAGAGATTCTTTTTCGGGATTTGGTAGTGAATTATTGGAAAGTATAAGAGAAAATGCAAATGCAAAGATAGATGAAGCAGCATTTGAAGAAAAGATTATTGGAATTGAAAAGGCAACTGCAGCCCTACGTGAAGCAGAAGTTGAAGACGAGAAAATCATTTATCTTCTGCAAAAATATTGGGATTTACGCCGCAGCGAAGCAAATGAATTTCTACAACCTGTTCAACCAAACGGGCATTTATTGGTCGACTGCATCTACCGAACAGGCAAAAAGTGTGGACTGTATCTACCGAACCAATAGGTTGAAAATGTGCGGTTGTTGTAATTAAAAACATACGGTCGAGCCACGTTGAGTGTATAATAATGATGACTAACTTTCCAGAAGCCTTATTGCTATCTCCGCATTTTCATAGGCTTTTTGTTTCAGCAGTCGGTTGTTTGCTTCAAGCTGCTGTGATATTTCTTCCCTATTGCTCAATACTTCGTCAATGAGCTTTTTAAGGTTATCCAAATTCAATTCTGATACATTTCCCGCAGAGGGCTGCTTCACATATTCCAGGAAGCCCTGTACCTTGGGGTCATATATCAGCCCGATAACAGGAACTGAAAGGCTGACCGAATATATAAGGGCATGAAGCCTCATTCCCAGCACTAAATCCATCCTTTTCATTATTCCGAGAATTT
>JAGODU010000224.1 GCA_017998095.1 Prolixibacteraceae bacterium
GTATCTGTGGGGGTGGTATTCTTCTTGGAACTAGCCATTCGCGGTTTTAAAAAGCGAACAAAGGTACGGAAGAAAAAGGCAAGAGAATAGGGAATACCGAATACTTCGGCTCCGCTCAGTACAAGTAAGGAATACCGAATGACGAAGTAGTTATTGGGCTTAAAAGCCCTGAAAGGGCGCAAATACTAGAAAGGGGGTTCAGCCCCTTTCGAATGGCGGAATGGCGGAAAGATGGAAAAGGCCAAAGAGGTGCAAGAGGCTGAAGAGGTGCAATGGACATTTCGATCAGGAGATCATTCATTGCAAGGAATAATTCATTTCGAAAAGCTAAATCATGCCTCCCCGGGGTTTCCATGCGAAAGGATGTGTGGAGCGGAACACAGGGGGCGGGGGCAAAAAGGCGGAATGGCAGAACGGTAGCGAATTAGCGAGAATTATCGGCTGAAATTTGGATATTACTCAGAAGGTTGGTAAATTTGACATAAACTGTCAACAACTATTATGTCAACAGAAAAACTGGGAGATAAGCTCCGACGGTTGCGCAATGAAAAGAAGCTGCCGCTGCGCAAAGTGGCGGCGCTGGCGGATATTGATGTGGCCATCCTGAGTAAAATGGAGCGGGGGGAGCGGAAGCTTTCAAAGGATATTGTCCTCAAACTGGCGGAGATCTACCAGCATGATGCGGATGAGCTGGTCATCATGTATCTCAGTGAAAGGATATTGTATGAAATCGGGGATGAGGAGCTGGCTGGCAAGGCCCTGATAATGGCAGAGGAAAGTATTGCTTACCAACGGGCACCAAAGGCCAGTAAAGAAGCTATTATTGAATCCATGAAGCAATATTTCAAAAATGACAAGCGGGTCAAAGCAGCCTGGTTATTTGGATCATTTGTACGAGGTGAGATGCATGCAAAGAGTGATATAGATGTGATGGTTCGGTTTGAAGAATCCATGAAGATTTCCTTGTTTGATTTTGCTGATGTTGCAGGCCAACTGGAGAAAATAACAAACCAAAAAATCGACCTGGTGCAGGAAGGTCAACTATTACCTTTTGCTCATAAAACTGCTAAAAAGGATATAATCAAAATTTATGGATAAACCTACTCCAAAAGAACGGGTTCAACATGTGTTGGATTCTATAACGAGTATCCGTTCTTTTATGGAGCACATTACCTTTGAGATGTTTTCCTCGGATAAGTTATTGCAAAATGGAGTTAAATACGAATTCCTGATAATTGGTGAAGCGATTCGACATATTGACCAAGACATACTGGACAAATATGAATATCCCTGGCATATTCCAAGGTCCTTCCGGAATTATATTGCACACCATTATCATGGCATCAAAATAGAATTGATTTTTCTTGCAACCTCCGATCTACATGATCTCGAAAATGTCATGATGCTAATAAGGCGCAATGAATTTTAAGGTTGACTGTATTGTATTTGCAATACAACCATCTCATTCACGAACACCATCCCAAAACTCAACAAAGACCCAATCAAGCCTACACCGGTGGAAAGGATTGAACATATCTTTGCCGCCATTTCCAGCATCAGGGAATTTATGAATGGTGCCACACTTCAGGCATTTGAAGAAGATGTATTACTGCAGAGTGCAGTTAAATGGAATTTAGTTGTGATTGGTGAGGCCATACGGAATGTGGATCAATCCATTCTGGATAAGTATCACTATCCATCGCATATTCCAAAGTCATTCCTTAATTATTTCATTCAATCGTATAATGAAGTAAAGATCGAAAGGACATATTTTGCTACGCAAGAGTTGGGAGGTCTTGAAGAGGTTATGACGTCTATCTTTCAGAATGAGTTTTAAAGAGAACTCCTGGGTTGACCTTTTCCTATTCTGTGTAATTTTATCATCAGGATTATCAAGTTCTCCTTAATATTTATCTCATAACTGTTTGCTACATGAGAAGTATCCATATTATAATATTGATCCTTTGCTTTTTTACTGAAGTGGTATATAGTCAGGTGAATACTGTGCCGGAAATAAAATTTTCCCGCGAACAAATTAACTATATTTATAACAGATCTTTAGAACTAATGGTATTGGATCGACGTGCTAACAACTATGATATGAGTGAGGGGCTTCCATTTAAAAAGCAACTGATAAACTTTGATAGCATTAGATTCTATATTTGTAGTAGCAAAACAGATATCAATACGAACCCTGACCTTCCTTACAAATTGAAAAGTGCCAGGCCTCTAAACGCTGACTTTGATTTACAGGAATCAAGCATGTTTACACTATTCAATGCTAAATTGATTGAATTGGAGCCAAATGGTAATTTTGATTATTACAGATCCATGTTGCCAGGTGTTTCGAATATTGCACTCTTATCATTTTCAGATTTGTATGTGTATAACAATTTTATCTATATAAGTGTTGATATGATTTATTTATTAAAGAGTGATTTTTATTTTTACCCGTCAGAATGCACATTTCAAATTGAGCTTTGCAATGATAGGATTCCTATTTTTAAGTTAGGGTTCTATAGCCAAGGAATAACTGATAATGGACTACCTATTATAAATACATTCAATTTTAATGAAATTGATTGTAATTAGGAAACCTTACAAGATTTCATTATATTTCAACCCTACAATATTTGACAAAAGATGCGCTTAGTCGGAATAGTCGCTTTTATTGTGAGTTTGATTGTGCCTGGAAATGGTATCTGTCAGCACAGAGAGGACTATATTTGGCAATTAGGTAAATCTAGTGATGCGAATATTGATGATTTTCCTCAGAGTATTCAAGTAAATTTTAATAATAGTCAACTTACTTCAGATACTTTCTATAGGCCTTTTTATATGGGTTATTTCAACACTTCTATTTCAAATGGAATTGGTGAATTGTTACTTTATACTAATGGTTGTCAAGTTATGAGTGCTAATCATGAAAACATTCCAGGATCTGATACTTTGAATCCTGGAATTGTTGATCTCGAGTGGTGTGTTGGCGCAAAATTAGGTTATCCTGTATTCGAAGGAGGGCTTTTTTTATCCTTTTCTAATGATAGTTGTATTCTGCTACTTCACCAGCGATTAATTATTGAAAGTCACCCTACAGGCCTCTCTGTTGATACTTTATTCTATTCTGAGTTTATAAAGAGTAATGACGAGTATGTATTATCGAAAAAGTCAGTCCCAATATGTGGTGGCAAGTTGTTGCAAGGGAATTTGGAAGCTTTTAAATCGGAAGATGGCCATGGATGGTGGGTAATTCAGCAAGTGGAGGATTCAAACATATATGTTACTATCAAAGTTGATTCGTGCAAAATTGATACTGTTTTTACGCAAGAAATCGGCACTAAAATTAGTGCTACAGATATTGCACAATCAGTATTTTCTCCGAATGGATTAAAATATGCAAGATTTGGATCCAAGAATCAACTATTTCTTTTTGATTTTAATCGAACGAATGGTCATTTATCTAATTTTCAAGAAATACATATTTCAGATGAGGGGCAATACGCAGGTATTGCTTTTTCTCCTAATAATAGATTTTTGTATGTATGTAATTCAACTGATGTTTTTCAACTAGATTTATTTTCGGAAAATATTGAGAATAGTAAAATTCTTTTAGGACAATACGATGGATTTCTTGATCCATTTCCAACACGCTTTAACTTAATGCAATTAGGGCCGGATTGTAGAATTTATATTGGCTCAACGAATGGTGTTAAATCAATGCATCTTATAAAGGAGCCTGATTTACTTGGGCTGGAATCTGAATTTGAACAGCATGCATTTCATTTTCCAGTCAATAATAGTATCACCATTCCTAACTTTCCAAATTTTAGGTATGATACTACCTTTCCTTGCGACCCTAATATAACTAATTTCTTAAGCCAATATTACAACCCAATGTCAGAGGCTGTAATCTTTCCTATTCCGACTCATGATGATATTAATATTCAATTATCTGAGGAATGGATGAATGAAAAAGTTATTTCATTTGAAGTGTCAAATATTTCGGGACAGTTAATTTTTTCAAATTATTTGACAAAAAGTATGGATCCACAAAAATTTAGCCTTCCTTACTTGCTGCCTGGGGTATATTTTATTTTTATTAAATCTACCACAAAATGGTACTCCAAAAGGATTGTCTTTTATTAGAGAAGGAAGCCAATTATAATTAACAACTTTTGCCAGTAATGTATTAGAACTCCTAATTATACCTTTTATTAGAGCACAAAAATTTAATTGTTTACAGCGAATTGTTACAAATTATTTTATTCAAATCTTAGTTAGCAAATTGCAATACTAGCAACCCCGTAGCAATTGCAATCCCAAAACTCAGCAAAGTCCCTATCAATATATATTCCGTCAGTTTCCTGTCCTTGGATTCTTTGAGATCACCAAAGCGAAAGACAGATTTTGCTGCGATCAAGAACCCAATTCCTTCCCAATGACCGGTGAGTAAAAAAGCGAGGATAAACAGTCGTTCAAAGATGCCGATATATTTCCCTGCGTTGGTAAGTGAAGCACTATCTATATCTGTTGTTTCAGGCAGCCATTGTGAAACGAATACTTTGATGGCTATCGACGCCGGTATGGTGACAGCTACCATAGCCGTCAGGTAAATCAATCGTTGTTCGGTGAGGATGGACGCAAAAGAAATATGCAGGTTTTGCCAGAAATACCATAACACACCTATCACTGCCAGGTGAAGAAACTGGTCGATAAAGAATAATGCTCTCCTGTTTTTATCCGTCTGGAATGTTGCTTTCAGTCCATCAATAAACGCATGAGATATCATCAGTATAACCACAGGTCGCCAAAATTGGATGTCCCATACTAACAACATGACGAGCACACCGTGAATACATACGTGCAGGTACAAGGCGAGGGACCTGAACTTTTTCTCTTCCTTTTCCTTGATCCACTTAGCCGATTGAAGAAAGAAATCTCCGATCAAATGAGCCAGGATGAGTTTAATGAGGAGGGTCATACTATTGTGTTTGTAATTTTAGGGCGTTGCTAATAACTACCATTTTAATATGTTAAACTGTTTTAATGCTGACAATCAGTGTGGTTCTTTAATCATTAAGAGGTTATTAGCCACGCCCTTAATTTTTGCCTGAATAAATCTTCCAATGCCAGAAGCTCATGCAAATTGGCTCTCTTGAGTCCCTGACTGACCGCAGCTTGTTGGATGCCCAGCAGATCTGCTATTTCCTGCTGGCCCTTTTCCGGATGTGTCAACACGACCTTCACCAGTTGAGCTGTCTTGGATTTCCATTGGTCCATCGGAATCGATGCCAGTTGGAAAAACACATTCATGTCTTTGTCCAGTTCCGGCCATGGGCTGCGAAAGGCCAGCGTCAGTTTTTCAGCTTTGAGTTTTTCAAACTGTTCACCGGAGTTAATGAAGGCTTCTCCATTCGATTCTGTTATCCTTGCTGCCGTATAATTTTTTTCGCCCACGCCCAGTGCCATGCGAACATCAATTCCTTTAATGCTTTTGATCGTGGCCTTAATGCGGAGAGCCATCATGAAAAGCATCTCCGGATTCTTTACTTCCAACTGAAAGCTATCACCTCTGTATATGTCCCAGGTTTCTGGTTCGGGTCCGACGGTCTCAAAAACCTCTTTTAACCCAGCCATCCAGATGTTTGGATTTTCGAGGTTCCGTGAATTGATGATGTCACCTGTTATTACACCAGTCATGTTACAAATATAACCTAATAAAGTTATAAATGCAATTATAAGCTAAATAAATTATAATCAGGTATATAAGCTATTTGACTTATAAAGTGAGTTTAACAGATAGGTATAATTTCAGCTTAGTAGCTTAGAAGCTTAGTAGGTTAGTGGCTTAGAAGGTTAGAGGCTTATGAAGCTTATAGAGTGTAGAGGTTTATGTGTTTTTAGGATTATGTGTTTATAGGTATATAGGTTTATAGAATTTGATCATTTCTGGCATCTGGTATCTGGTATCTGGCATCTAGTATCTGGCATCTGAAATCTGGCATCTCA
>JAGODU010000225.1 GCA_017998095.1 Prolixibacteraceae bacterium
GTGAAGGGGTTATCAGTCCGCTGAGACCAATAATATCCACCTTTTCGTTTAAAGCAGCTTCTATAATCTTTTCTGTAGGTATCATCACCCCAAGGTCGATAACTTCAAAATTGTTACACCCAAGTACTACCCCTACTATGTTTTTTCCGATATCATGAACATCACCCTTCACGGTAGCAAGTAAAACCTTCTTTTGATTTGCCGGCTCATTGCCTGTCTTTTCTTCTTCAATAAATGGCAATAGAAAAGCAACTGCCTTTTTCATAACTCTGGCTGATTTTATTACCTGAGGAAGAAACATCTTTCCTGAGCCGAACAATTCACCGACTACATTCATGCCACTCATTAGAGGACCTTCGATGATTCTAAGCTTAGGGGAATAATCGTTGAGTATTTCTTCAAGATCAGCTTCAATAAAATCGGCATTTCCCTTTACAAGTGAATGTTCTATTCTTTTCAATACAGGCAGGGAGCGCCATTCGTCTTGGGTAACCACCTGGCCGTTTTGACTTTTATTGTTTTCAGCATAGTCAAGTAAGCGCTGAGTTGCATCGGGACGCCTGTTGAGGACCAGATCTTCAGTTAAAGTGAGCAGCTCTGCTGGTATTTCATCATAAATCTGAAGCATACCGGGATTGACAATACCCATATCAAGTCCTGCTTTTATTGCATGAAACAGGAAAACTGAATGCATTGCTTCCCTGACAGCATCGTTGCCACGGAAGGCAAATGAGATATTGCTTATCCCGCCGCTTACTTTTGCATATTTAAGGTTTTCCTTAATCCATCGGGTTGCCTCTATGAAATCAACTGCATAGTTGTTGTGTTCTTCAATTCCTGTTCCTATTGAAAGTACGTTAGGATCGAAAATAATATCTTCTGGAGGGAAACCAACTTCTTTAGTTAGTATGTTATAAGCCCTTTGGCAAATATCTTTACGACGTTGCAGAGTATCGGCTTGTCCTGTTTCATCAAAAGCCATCACTACAACTGCTGCTCCGTATTGCAATATCCTGTGGGCTTGTTCTTTGAATTTCTCTTCCCCTTCTTTCAGGCTGATTGAGTTGACTATCGATTTCCCCTGCAGGCATTGGAGTCCGGTTTCAATTACATCAAACCTTGATGAGTCAATCATGACAGGCAGCCTTGATATTTCAGGCTCTGACATCATAAGGTTGAGGAAGGTGTGCATTTCCTTTTTAGCATCAAGCATTGCATCGTCCATGTTGACATCAATTACCTGGGCACCGCCTTCTACCTGGTTGCGTGCTATCGAAAGGGCTTCTTCATATTTACCTTCGCTGATCAGGCGCGCAAACTTCCTTGACCCTGCTACATTACACCTTTCTCCTATGTTTACAAAGTTTGAGCTTTTACTTATGGTGAGTGGCTCCAGTCCACTGAGTTTTGTCTTATGATCAGCGGCATTTCTTTTATGGGGCACTGCCTTTTCTGCCAGTTTTGCAAACTCACGTATATGATCAGGGGTAGTACCGCAGCATCCTCCAATGATGTTAACTGTGTTTTTATCAAGGAATTCCTTAATCTGTGATGCCATTATCTCCGGCGTCTCATCATAAAGACCAAAGTGATTTGGCAGTCCGGCATTAGGATGGGCACTTACAAAAAAAGGAGCCTTTGCAGCAATATTTTCAAGATGAGGCTTCATATCTTTAGCCCCGAGCGAGCAGTTTAAACCTATCGACAAAGGTTTAAAATGAGAAAGAGAATTCAGAAATGCTTCAACCGTTTGCCCCGATAAAGTTCGTCCGCTGGCATCGACTATTGTTCCTGAAATCATAACAGGAATTTCAATATTCTTTTCTTCAAACACCTCATCAATGGCTATCAGCGCTGCCTTCCCGTTCAATGTATCAAATATTGTTTCTACAATGAGCAAATCTACCCCTCCGTCTAACAATCCCCTGACTTGTGTTTTGTACGATTCTTTCATTTCATCGAAAGAAACAGCACGGAATCCCGGATCATTAACATCGGGACTAATAGAACAGGTTTTATTTGTTGGTCCAACTGAGCCGGCTACAAAACGAGGCTTTTCAGGAGTAGAATATTTAGCTGCTGTTTCAATGGCTATGCAGGCAGAAACCTTGTTTAACTCATACGACAGACTTTCTGCTCCATAGTCAGACAGCGAAATAGAAGTAGCATTGAATGTATTTGTTTCAATAATATCTGCCCCGGCATCAAGATAACGCGAATGTATTTCTTTGATAATATCAGGTCGTGTCAAAGAAAGGATATCATTATTCCCCTTCTGATCTTTTTTAAGAAAATCAAGTTCAGGCGACCTGTAATCATTTTCTTTCAAATTGTATTGCTGAATCATTGATCCCATTGCGCCATCGAGTACCAACACCCTTTTCTCAAGTTCTTTGCGTATATCTTTTCTCATAATATTCTTCACCCGTCCCTTATTGTTGAAATAAAGGTATACGGTTTTATATTGAATTGTTAATCATGGCAAATATAATACAATAGAGTCTGAGAATAAGGGATATTCGCAAAGTGGATATGGATAAAAGATGATAATGAATAAAAAATTAAGATTGGCAACGTAGGGCAACCCTTGTGGTTGCCCTTATAATATATTCACCCTGAAATATATGCCATTTTATGTTACTGATCTATGGATGCCAAATATTCCTCAGCAGTCATTACCGGAATTTTTGATTCTTTAAAATCTTTTAGATCTCTTGTTATTATGATATCTTGCTCATATTCAACAGCAGAATAATATTGCAATCCATCTTCAAAATCATTAAAGTTGTTATCATTTAAAGCTAAATCAATTATTTTATCATTTAGGGGTAATACTTTAATCAGGATACGGAATCGTCTTAAAACTTCACGTGCTTCCTGAGTCGATTTAAGTCTGGATAATATATAATTAGTATTTGCAAATGTCAGGGCACTAATTGATAATTCAATTTTTTGCTTATCTGCTAAAGAAAATAATTGTGCTGCACTTTTATAAAATGATTCCCTTTTAGCTAGTAAATCAATTACGATATTAGTATCTATGAGTATTTTAGTCATTTGTATTTCTCGATTAAAAAGTCAGTATAGCTTTCCTTATAGTCAAAATCATTTTCCAGTTTAATAACACCACTTAAACTTTCAACTAAAGGGGTAATATCTATCTCTCTGTCTTTTTTTGTATTTAATGAAGAAAGATAGGATTCAATTAATCGGGAAAGACTTATTTTATGTGATTTTGCATATTCTTTAGCCTGCTCAATCACGTTTTTATCAACATTCAATGTCAATTTAGTATCCATAAAGCATATTGTTTACGTACAAAGATAGTAAATCATTACGTAATATTCAATATTCTACGTATTGTATTTTTATTGTTATACGTAACTTTATCACAAATATCAGGGAGAAGGTAATTATTCGCCGCATTTTTAAGGGGAATATCTAAATTATTCTCCGCACGAGTTATTTTTAATTCACCTTACTTATCCTAACAAGACGGGCACCATGATTTCTGACATCTATGGAAAATTTATCTGAATAGATTCCCAAATCTTTCTTATTCCACAGATCACGTACCTTACATTTACCGTTTAATCCCAGGTCTTTTAAATTAAGAGATATATTCAATGAATCCTGAGGCAAAGTGGCTGAAGGATATTGTGTGAAAACATGAAATTTAACCGTTGCCCCTTCCGGATGCTCAACACATTCTTCATCCAGACCAGCCCGAGCAGTAAATGTATCGTAACCTTCAGGGATATCATATTCAATGATAGAATTAGAGTGTGTTCCAATTCCATCCTGATAACTCTTATTGTCAACTATTAACGTATTTCCCGCAACACTTTTATTTACAGTTGGTGTGCCCCAGCCTGCTGAAGCTTTCACCCATTTAAGGTCTGTCAGCTTCAAAGTGCCTTTTTTGCCTGTGAGCTTAGGCTCAATCCAATCAGCATGATCCCAGTTGAAATCATCACCACCGTCAGAAACAACCAGGTATAGTTTCTTAGAACCTTTTATGTTCACTTTCATTTCAGTGCTTTGCTCACCGGGTTTATAGGTAAGCAGCTTACTGCTGTATATAGCGCGCGACTCTTCAATCTTTATCTTATCGGATGAACAAAACAAAGCAGCAAACACATCGCCCGTTTCAGGGTCATCAGCCAGCCATATTGTTCTGTTGCCATCATCGGAATACAAACGGTTGTTGGTGCTTTTCTTTGTGATATCAAGCACTTCCTGATTGGTGAGAAGACTGAGGGTAAAATCGTCATTACTTGGTAAATCTCCTCCAAACATCAATGGCGACCTGAAGATCGTCCACAGGGACATAAGGGTATATTGTTCGTCTTCAGACAGCGATGACATGCGTTCTCCGCCACGTTCACCCCTGATTGATATTCTTCCCAGAGGAATCATATCGCAATCGGGCCATGTGCCGGGAGCAATATGCTGATACCATTTCCTGCTTACATCCATCAGATGAGAGATATGCGCCCAGGTATCCCATACATCATCAACCATACGCCACATGTTGGCATGTTCTTTTACATGTGCAGCAGACTCAATGGGTGTTTCTCCGGGTGAGGTGCTTAGCACAACAGGACGACCGCACCTGTCAATAGCGTTACGTATCAGTTCTATCTCAGCCTTATGATATGGGCGGGAAAGATCATCTACCTTTATGAAATCCACTCCCCAGCTTGCATATAGCTCAAGCAAAGAATTGTAATATTCTTGTGCTCCCGGTTTACCGGCAACTATTGTATAGTTATCACGAAGCCAGGTACATTGTAATTCAGTTGAATAAATCTGATCGGCAGTTATACCGTTGGTACCTTTTATTGGCAATTTTCGTTCCACGGCAACCTTAGGTATGCCACGCATGATATGTATACCAAACTTAAGTCCTTTGCTATGTATGTAATCAGCAAGATTTTTAAAACCCATGCCGTTAGCTGCTGACGGGAAACGCCTGATGTCGGGCATGTAACGACCATATTCGTCAATTACGTAACGGGGATCAGTTTGATTATAGCCTCCTGCTTTATCATTTTCAACAAACCATCGGATATCAACCACAATATATTCCCATCCATAAGCTTTCAGCTTATTGGCCATGTAATCAGCATTAGCCTTTACTTCATGTTCTTCAACTGTAGAACCGTAACAATCCCAGCTGTTCCAGCCCATAGGAGGTGTTTGCGCCCACTTTTTAAATTCTCCTTTTTTGAAAGTTGTTTCATTGCCCGTTTGAGCAGAACAGTTAAGAAATGCAGCAATTCCGAAGAATATAATTAGTATTTTTTTCATTTTTCTTTTCCCTTTATTTCTGTAAAGAATATTAAATGCAAAATAAAAAATAAAAATATTCCAGCTAAATATAATGATTTTAAATATTGGTTTAAACCAGGAATAATTTTTTTGGATATATGGCGGACTACCAGCATTGGGAGTCACGACCAGCGTGGGGAGGGTCGCTACGATTTTCTACCATACTGTCGTTCCTGCGGAACTCTTTTTTAGCCCCATCGGGACGGCAATATGGTATGATTACTGATTTCAAGCTCCTGCAAAAGCTGAAGCAATCTTTTTTTATTGAATCGATACCATCAGGCAAAGTAACTGATGTCATTGAACTACATACATTGAATGCACCTTTTCCTATATATTGCACTTCAACCGGTATAAAAACTCAGCAAGGCTTGTGCAACCATTGAATGTATAATCAGCAATTCTTCCAATCATCGGGAATTTAATTATTAAGAAGATTATCAATCTCAGATTTTAAGGTAGGCAAATGTCTTACAATCGTTCCCCAGATAATTTCATTATCAATTTTATCGTAGCCATGAATCACTCTGTTTCGCATACTTATAATTTGGCGTTTACTTGAAATCTCAATATTTGAATCTAATTTCTCGATTCTACTCATAGCTTCTCCAATAATTTCAAACTCTCGCTCCACTGCTCTTCTTAGCATTT
>JAGODU010000226.1 GCA_017998095.1 Prolixibacteraceae bacterium
AAATTTTTTTATTTTTATACTCTTTCTAAGAAATATAAAAACTAAAATAATGTTTAAAATCAAAAGAAATTAAAACACGGTGTATTTCACGGTGACATAAATATTGTTTCGTATTTCTAACAAATCACTTTTTCTTTTTAGGTGATTTATTTTGGGTAACACAAAGTTCACGATATAATCCTTCACCCACAGTACCGGGGATAAGACTTGCCCATTTACTTTCCCATTTAGGATTGGCATCAGTAATCCTGTCTAAAATATTTCCCTTATCATCATAATGTATTACCTCTTTAGTCCTAACTAGTTTCTTCTTACAATCAATTTCTGTTAATTCAACATCGTGTTCATAACTTTGGTATTTTAAGGACTTATCTGGATTATTATCTTCCTTTTTCTTCTCAATAAATTCTTTCCTGTCATCATCAGTCACGACATAATAAGTCCAGACGGATACAATGTTAGATGATTTAGTTATGTTTGTTTTATTGTAATACCAATTCTCTCCAAAATACTCCCATATATCAGGATTCGGTTCCTTACCCGATGTTCCTATCTCTTTAATCTTTTCTTCATAAGTCTTGAATAACAAGACCTCTCCCGTATCTACTTTCAGGACTTTTGTTACCCGGCTATCTTGATAAATCAATCTTAGAACAATTATATCCAAGTTTAAAAGTTTACCTATTTTTACAGTATCACTATCCGTCAATCCAGACGATGAAAGTTTCTGTTCCTCTAAAACTTTATTCAAATGTCTTCTATCAAGATATTTGTATTTGTCATTGTTCTCTTTCCATTGGGTCATCTTATAAAACTCTTCTTCCTGTTCATTCTCTAACTTTTCCTTCTGTAATGAATCTATGCCTGGGATTTTAGTTTCAACGATTAGACCAATATTGATTATGTCACTTTTCTTTTTCATGACATCATAAATGTCATTAATCCATGATTTAACTATCTCATAACCTTCAGGTATGGTTGAATCTGTAACTTGACTAAGATATTTATTTATTACTTCTTTGTCTGTCGTAATTGTTACCTTGTAACAGATTTTTCTACTTTTTCCCGTATGTTTAACAACTACTACTTTTTCCAAATAATTGTCTATAATGTGTTGATAATATTCATCCCTTTTGAATTCATTCCAAGGTTCCTCAATTAGTTTGAGGATACCATCTTTTATTGACATATTTTTAACGGTTTGTCTGAACTCATTAAGTTCCTTCTTGTTTTTTAAGTCACCCAAATAAACATCACAGTATTCACCTTCCACCGTTTTCAATTCAGAAAAACAGATTGATGGAAATGCAACAATAATAATCGTCAATAGCATTAACTGTAATTGAAATTTATTTTTCATTGATGCGGCCTTTTTTAGATAACTATTTTTAAACTTTCCATTATGGATAACCCCTCAGGGATAGTTACACGATAGTACATCATATCACCGAGTAACAGCTTATCAATCAGTTCCGAGGGAGTTATTGAAGTATTAAATTCATATTCACCGGCACGAATGGAGCGTGTAGCTCCTTTTATTATGAGCAAGCCATAAAATAGAACAGGCTGTTTGACCAAATCCGCCTGACTCAGGATTTTGACAACCTCAGATAATGTGGTTCCGACTGGTATATTGACCAGTACCGTTGTATTTTTATTGTCGATGGGACCATTGGCATAATTAAACAGCAGAGCAGAAAACCCAATAATGAAAAAAGCAATGCATGCAACAAGTATATAAAGTAACTTATTGTTCGGTTTTTTCATTTTTTATCCTATGTCGTTCACGGTTGTGATGTAATTATCAGGGCATGAATTTAAGTAACGTATCAGCATGCTGGCTAGTTCCTTGCCCGTTATATTCTCTTCTTTTTGATAGCGCCGATTGCTGATGGTGTCGATTACACCATCATTATCTCCCAATTCCTGGCGCAGCATCCGGTTATCCTTTTTCATCAGAGAATGACGATTGGAAATGTGATCCAAAAGAATCAATAATTTGTCCAGATCAACCGGCTTCGTAATATAATAGAAAGCCCCCGCTTCCATTGCTTCGACAGCGCGTTCAATGGTTCCGTAAGCGCTGATAATGACCACGGCGATTTCGGGATTGGTTCTTTTGACTTCTTTCAGCACTTCCACACCGTTCATGCCCGGCATTTTGTGATCGAGAAGGATAATGTCATAATGCTGCTCCTTCATACATTGGAGAGCCTTGATGCCATTTTCCGCCTCGCCAACCAGATAGCCCTCGCGGAGCAGAAACACCTTGAGCACAAAGCGTTGCGATTCTCCATCATCAACAATTAATATTTTATGTTTCATTCCATGCACCGCTGAATATTTCCGTTAAAAACATCCGCATTATACAAACAGCCTGAGCAGGGTCAGGTCTTGCAATATCAGTTCTCGTATCATAATGTTCTATCATCTTACATGGGTAGTCAATGGCCCTAATTTATAATAGCATGTTTGTTAAGTATCTTAAAAAAATTTCTAAGGTTTTTTGGATCGAGCGATTTTTTAATGGAGTCATCGGGATCATAAGTTTCGGTGGTATATTCGATTTCAGAAGTTTCGACATTTACCAATTTGAATTGATACCACAATGCCAGTGTGGCTTTTTCTTCTGTGTTTAATCCACCACTATAAAGCAGTATATGGCTCGCTCCTAATATTTTACCAATCTGGATTGATTTTTGATTATCTGTCAAACCGGATTGTTGCAATGATTGTTCCTTTAAAACAGCCTCCAGATGATCTCTAGTCAGGAATTTAATCTTGGTGGAATTAATATACGTTAAAATATATCTATCTTCACAAGTTGAAAATACTTTAGTAGGGTCACACAATAGAAGAATGCCTTTTATTGGTGTGATTTTTTTATCATTTAACACTTTTTTATCATCTTTAAAAGACCCGGCAAGCACCGGTACGGCCAAAATACTCATTGTAGCAATGAACATTATCAAATTTGTAAATAAACGCGATTTCCCCATACGGCATCTCCATTTTATTGTTAAAATGTATTTTTGAGTATGCATTTTTCATTACATAACCATTAATAAATCCTACGAGGCTTTTCCAAAAAGTAGTGCAATTCTACTCCATTTAAGGAAATATGAAAAGAATAATGCATACAGAATACTACATATTGAAATCAAAGATAGTAAATCTGGCCACGGGCATTTGGTCTTTTTTATCGTGAAATGCAAAGCGGATATATCATGAAATATTTGTCCATTTTAAAGAAACCCGACGTTAATGAGTATCGCTTGAAACCTTGTATGTTCATTAAAAATACCGCATGCTCTCTTTCAGGAAGAACATCAAACTATCATCATTCAAAAAATTCAATCTATGAAATCTACACCTTTCAACCTGTTATCAATGAAATGAAAAGCATTGCATAAAAAGCCATCCCACGAGAGCATGAGATGGCTTAATAATGGCTATTGAGAAATAAGATAACCGTCCGATCTATTTGTGATTTACCGTATCCTTTAACCCTTTGCCGGCTTTGAATACAGGAACTTTCTTGGCGGCGATCTTTATAACTTCGCCTGTCCGGGGATTTCTGCCTTTTCTGGCTTTTCTTTTACTGATGGAAAAAGTGCCGAATCCTACCAATGTGACTGAATTCCCTTTTTTCAATGCCTTTTTGATTGCCTCCAATGTTGCGCCTAATGCCGCTTCCGCTTCTTTCTTACCGGATGTTACCTTTGTCACTTCTTCGATCAATTCTGCTTTGTTCATTTATATCCTCCTGGTATTTGCGTTGAAATTATTGATGTTTATACACACTTACTTGCTGGAAATCAATGAGAATAACTATTTGATGCGTTATGATGTATTTTTACACCGGCAAGAGCTGGATTTATTTTTTCTTAAAAAGACGGCCTGGCTTTTGTTTACGTACTTTTTTACGTTCCTGCAACAGACGGGAGATGTTTTTCTGCCGCCTTGTCGTTTGCTGCTTGGCCATCAGACTGCCTTTAATAATTGCTATATTTCCAGCTCATGCCGCATTCCTTGGATATTGACTATTTGAATTAGCTGGTCGATATGTGCGGCGAATAAGGGCTTCTTGCCTCGGCTTTGATATGCAACATGCCATTTTTAATAGATATTTTGTAATCACCGATCAGTCTTTCGTCGTTTCCGAAATATTTTCTCTTCCGATCAATGAGATTCTTTGTAATTAATTCCGTTTCGACTACATGTGATGTTAATCGCTGAAGTTGGTCAAGTAAGGAACGATCTCCTCTTGCATCGGACAATACAACTGCATTCCAAACCATATAACCGATTTTAAAAACTTTTTCGACTTCATCCGGTTTTTTCGGATCTGATAAAACTTCTAACATAGGTCCCGTGAAATCAGCGAACTGTGTAGAGATTTTCTTAGCAGGATATTTAATCTGAATATTTTGCATAGGATTGACTTTCTAATAATTTAAACCGGCGAAATCTGCTGTTTATTTTCCGGATATGGTTTCTCGGAATATTGTAGCCAAATGTCTTTCGGCACGTTGAGTTCCTGTAATGTACTTGATAATGGCTGGCCTCCGTTCCAGGAATGATATTTCTGATCAATGTTAAAGGGGATGACAATATTTCCGTTGCAGTCGATATAAGGTTTGTCGTGCTGGTTCATTTTATTGAAATGTCCTTTTTGAATAATCTTTTTTTCATCGGCAAGATCTCTTTGTGAGCCAATTTTTTATTTTCTCTCCACAGCAGCAAAGCCAGTATGGCCGGGATGATAAACCCAAAGATACTCAACCAGACTGGAATATAAAATCCCGCCGCAATTATCTCAACCTGAAAAATAAGTCTCAGCAGTTGCGCTATGGATATGACCAGTAGAAGGAGAACGACAATGGTTGTTATAGGCTTCATGGTATTATTCATTTCTATAAGAAGAAAAGGCCAATGGGTAGAATCAATTTACTTTATTGCCAGACGTTCCTGATTTTCACCTTCTGAATATCCTTTACCAGCATGGGTGGCAGATCATCATTGGTCTTTTGTTCAACGAGAATGCCTTTTTCTGCGATCCAGACTTTCCCTGGTATTAAATCACCAAAGATAACGAAATTCTTACTGCTCATTCGACAAGAATAGCTGATACGCTCTGTTCTGACGCCATCTGTAGCACCTGATGCACCGGAGATAGCCTCGCAAATCGTTCCATCTTCCAGCTCAACCATTGATGCTGATGAAGAAGAACCAATGGGTAAATCAGATGCTGGTAATGGCTTGGTAAGCTTAAGGACAAATCCTGATGGCTTTGCAATATCAGGTTTGGAGTCGCATACAATGGTTGTTTTGTCTTGGGCGGTATAACATGGATCAAAAATCTCATTGCCTATCATACATCGCCAAGCATCTGACCGTTGAATGATATTGGAATTGGTCCAGCAGGAACCTTCTCTTTTTTCTGAAGGAATTGGTGGAATGAACGTGATGATCTTGGTTTTTGTAATTTTCTTTGATGAAACGGCTTGGGAGGTGACTGGAATACACAAGATGATCAAGATGACCATAAATATTGATAGGCAAGCATTCCATGATTTCAAATACAATTTTGTTCTCCTTGTTTTGAATACCGGCAAAATTTGACTGAGACTATATGACAAACATTAGCCAAGGTCAAAGAGAATAAAGAATACCGGCGCGCTCTGGAAAATATATCAGAAAACAGCATCGGAGTTGAATCTTGCCGCATCAAAAAACACCTCAAAATTCTGATTATTAACGATAATATATAGAAATTATTAGGTAATAAACCACAAACCAAAGGAGGACTTAAACAATGGGAACAAAAGGAATTACAGCAATCGGAGGAGCCGTATTGGTCGCCATGGCTTTCGAGCCGACGACACTTTTCATGAAACTCGCATACGGGCTTTTCGGAGCGGCAGCAGGATCAATTGTCGGCGAGACGATTGAAACGGAAGCGGTAAACGTG
>JAGODU010000227.1 GCA_017998095.1 Prolixibacteraceae bacterium
ATATGGATTAATCTTCAAGGCTTGAATTAATGCATTTCCTCTTTGGAATTGCCAATGCTGACGGCACAATTACTAATGAAGAATATAAAATTATTGCTCATATCGGAGTTTCAATGGGTATTTCCCAGCAAGACTACGAATCAATAAAAGCAATGTTTATCAAGAATGCAGATGCTGCATATAAAATACTGGAAATTGATCCTGAAGCCAGTGATGATGAGGTTAAGAAAGCTTACCGTGAAATGGCAAAGAAATACCATCCCGATAAAGTAAGTTACCTTGGTGACGATTTCCAAAAGGCAGCAAAAGAAAAATTCCAGAAAGTAAACGAAGCCTATGAAGAAATTAAAAAGCAAAGAAACATTGCCTGATTTTATCTTGATAAATCATCAAAATCAACATCAGTAAATTCTGATACAGAATCTGATTCTTCGTAATCTTCAATAAATGGTTGATTTTCCCTTATATAGTCAATAATTTCTGTAAGCCCTTCAGCAAACTTATCAAAATCTTCTTTATATAAGAAAATCTTATGCTTTTCATAAAATGAACTACCACTATTATCATTCCTCTTCTTGCTTTCTGTGATGGTCAGATAATATTCATTCTTACGCGTAGCCTTGACATCAAAAAAGTAGGTCCTCTTGCCTGCCCTTACTGATTTACTAAAAACTTCTTCCCTGAACTTACTCCCATCGTAGTCGTTGTTTTCAGGTTTTTCTTTAGGTTCTAAGTTCATGATTTCATAGTCAAAATTAAGTTCAACCCTCAAATATATGAAAAAAATCTATATTTGGTTGGCAATTTATTGATAATGAAACGTAGTTTACACAAATTTATTTTGATGTTTTGTAAGCAGCCATCTCTGGAATGGCTTTCTTTAATTCTTCTATTCTTTTTTCTGACAGCGGATGGGTACTTAGAAACTCAGGTACTTTTGCTGTTTCTGTCTTCGACATTCTTTCCCAGAAACTTACAGCCTTATTTGGATCATACCCGGCCATAGTCATAAATATTAACCCTAACTTATCGGCTTCATATTCATGCTTCCTGGAATATGGAAGTAATACCCCCAATTGAGTGCCAATTCCATAAGCATTTAAAAATAAATTCTTGGTCTCCTCAGGTTTGCTTTGCAATGCTATATCCAATGCCATACCTCCAAACTGAGCCACTAATGACTGACTTAATCTTTCATTTCCATGAAGCGCTACTGCATGTGCTATTTCATGCCCCATAACAACTGCAACCCCTTGTTCATCCTGACATACAGGCATTATGCCACTGTAAAAAACCACTTTTCCTCCCGGCATACACCATGCATTGACATCGCTTTCTTTTACAAGATTATATTCCCATGCAAAATTTGCTGCCCTGTCCTGCAGTTTGTTATCACTGAGAAATTTAATTACTGCCCTTGATATCTTCATGCCGGCACTCTTTACCATGTCGTAATCCTTGCCCGACTTAATTACTTCTGTTGTATCAAGAAAAGCTTTATAATTGGTCAGACTTAACGATAACATCTGAGACTCAGGTAAAATATGCAATTGCTTGCGGCCAATAATTGGCACTGTCGAACATGAGTTTATTACAATTGCAATAACTAAAATAATTGAAAAAGAGAGTAATTTTTTCATAATAAATCATTTTTTATTCTTTAAGAATATATTTCTTTTTTAGCTGCCAAAAGTGTGTTTTTCAATAGCCCTACCCTTGTCATCGGACCTACTCCTCCCGGCACCGGTGTTATAAAGGTACATTTTTCTGCAACTTCTTCAAAACGTACGTCCCCTTTTAACTTAAATCCTGATTTGGTTTCACTCGAAGGTACTCTTGTTGTCCCAACATCTATAACTACTGCCCCTTCTTTTACCATATCTCCGGTTACAAATCCCGGTGAACCCAGAGCAGCTATAAGTATATCGGCCTGAGCACATAACTGCTGAAGATTTTTAGTCCTGCTGTGGGCTACGGTTACTGTTGTATTCATTTCTTTCTGAGACATCAGAATGCTCATCGGACGGCCAACGATATTGCTCCGCCCTACTACCACACAGTTTTTACCCGATGTTTCAACCTTATATCTCTTTAGTAATTCAACAATTCCATAAGGTGTTGCTGATACAAAACATGGAAGCCCGATTACCATCCTTCCAACATTGACCGGATGAAATCCGTCAACATCTTTTTTGTATGATATAGCCTCTATAACCTTTTGCTCTGAAATATGCTTCGGCAATGGCAACTGTACGATAAACCCGTCAACATCATCATCGTTGTTCAGCTCTTCTATTTTTTTCAGTAACTCAGCTTCTGTAGCATCATCTTCATAACGATATAAAGACGATTTAAATCCTACTTCAGCACAATCCTTTATCTTAAATGCAACGTAAGATTCACTCCCTCCATCATGACCAACAAGAATAGCTGCCAAATGAGGCTGTTTTCCGCCGTTTTTAACGATTTCAGCAACTTCTGCAGCAATCTCTGTCTTTATTTCCTTAGCTGTCTTATTTCCGTCTATTAATACCATTCCCGCTTGTTTTATTGTTTTTATTTTCTGAAGCCCGGCATTGTATTGCCAATTCTCTTTCCCTGGGCAACCATCTTCATCATCTTGCGCGTTTCAGTAAACTGCTTCAACAACCTGTTTACTTCCTGTATTGATGTTCCGGACCCGTCAGCTATTCTTTTTCTTCTTGTACCGCTCATCAGTGAAGGATCTTCTCTTTCCTCGGGTGTCATTGAATAAATGATTGCTTCTATATGTTTGAATGCATCATCTTCAATTTCAACATCTTTAAGTGCCTTTCCCATTCCGGGGATCATGCCTGCTATATCTTTCAGGTTACCCATTTTCTTAACCTGATTGATTTGCTTCAGAAAGTCGTTGAAGTTAAACTGGTCTTTTGCCAATTTCTTCTGCAACCTCTTTGCTTCTTCTTCATCAAACTGCTCCTGAGCCTTTTCTACAAGTGAAACGATATCACCCATACCCAAAATACGGTCGGCCATACGCTGCGGATGGAATACATCAAGGGCATCCATCTTTTCACCTGTCCCGACAAACTTGATAGGCTTGTTAACTACCGACCTGATTGATAATGCTGCCCCGCCTCGTGTATCACCATCAAGCTTGGTAAGCACAACACCATCAAAGTCAAGCCTGTCATTGAATTCCTTGGCTGTGTTTACTGCATCTTGTCCTGTCATTGAGTCAACAACAAACAGAATTTCCTGAGGGTCAATGGCTTTCTTGATAGCAGTGATTTCTTTCATCATCTCTTCGTCAACTGCCAAACGACCAGCTGTGTCAACGATTACTAAGTCGTAACCCCTTTGTTTTGCATATTTGATTGATTCCTTTGCAATTGCAACAGGATTCATGTTTCCTTCTTCTGTATAAACAGGTATATTGTTCTGCTCTCCAAGCACTTTCAACTGCTCGATTGCTGCCGGCCTGTAAACGTCACCTGCTACAAGCATTGGGTTCTTTCCCCTTTTTTCTCTTAAGTATTTTGAAAGCTTTCCCGAGAAAGTTGTCTTTCCCGACCCCTGAAGTCCTGCGATAAGTATTACTGCCGGATTTCCCTTTACATTGATATCGGTCGAAGTGCTCCCCATCAGTTCTGTCAGCTCGTCATGTACAAGCTTGACCATCAGCTGTCCGGGCTTAATTGAATTCAATACATCCTGACCTAATGCCTTTTCTTTAACGGTTTCGGTAAATTGCTTTGCTATCTTGAAGTTGACGTCAGCATCAAGCAATGCCCTTCTTACTTCCTTAAGTGTCTCAGCAACATTTATTTCGGTGATTTTTCCCTGCCCTTTAAGTATCTTAAACGAGCGCTCCAGCTTATCACTTAAATTTTCAAACATGATTCAGTTTTATTTTTTTTAATATTTTAACTATTCTATATATTCTCTTTTTTACTTTTCTATTCTTACATCCTTTCAGGACATTCAATTCCAAGTAGTTTCATCCCTTTTTCTACAACCTTTGCTGTACTCTCAGCCAATACTAATCTTAGCTGCTTCTTCTTTTCATCACTCTCACCCAATATCGTGAAATCATGGTAGAACTGGTTGAATTCCTTTACCAGGTCATAGCAATAATTGGCTATCAGTGCCGGACTGTATGACCCTGCTGATTCTTCAACTATGGCAGGAAAATTATTAATTTTTTTAATCAATTCTATCTCTTTCTGATCAGTATCGATATTTATATCTTCTATTTTCCATGTCAATCCTGTTCCGGTTGCTTTCCTCAGTACACTTTGTATTCTTGCATAAGTGTATTGAATGAAAGGTCCTGTATTCCCGTTGAAATCTATTGATTCTTCGGGATTAAAAAGCATCGTTTTCTTTGGGTCTACCTTAAGGATGAAATACTTAAGTGCTCCCAATGCTATCTTCCTGTATATCTCTTCTTTTTCAGTTTCACTATATTCTTCCAGTTTTCCCAACTCTTCGGATGTCTTTCTGGCAACATCTATCATTCCTTCAATCAGATCATCAGCATCGACAACTGTGCCTTCCCTCGATTTCATCTTTCCCTGCGGAAGCTCAACCATCCCGTATGAGAAATGGTAAAGGTCCTTACCCCAGGCGAATCCAAGTTTATCAAGCAGGATCGACAGCACCTGAAAATGATAGTTCTGCTCGTTTCCAACTACATAAACCATCTGATCAATAGGAAAATCCTGATAACGCAGTTTTGCAGTTCCGATATCCTGGGTCATATATACTGAAGTCCCGTCGGAACGCAGAAGTATCTTTTGGTCAAGTCCGTCATTTTCAAGGTTTGCCCATACCGAACCATCATCTCTTTTTTCAAAAATCCCTCCTTCTACCCCTCTCAACACTTCTTCCTTTCCGGTTGTATATGTTTCTGATTCGTAATATATCTTGTCGAAATTGACTCCCAGCTTTTTATATGTTTCATCAAATCCTGCATAAACCCAGGTGTTCATTGTTTTCCAGAGATTGATAATTTCAGGGTCGCCGGCTTCCCATTTACGAAGCATCTCACGGGCTTCGCACATTGAAGGTGCCTTGTTTTCAGCTTCTTCCTTGCTCATCCCCTTTTCCATCAAAGCTGCAATCTCGCTCTTGTACATCTTGTCAAACCTGACGTAATACTCACCAACAAGATGATCACCCTTCATGCCCGTGCTTTCCGGGGTTTCATTTTTTCCTTCTTTCTGCCATGCATACATCGATTTACAGATATGTATACCCCTGTCGTTCACAATGTTGGTCTTTACAACCTTCTTACCGTTGGCAGCAAGTATTTCCGATATTGAATATCCCAACAGGTTGTTACGAATATGCCCGAGATGCAAAGGCTTGTTTGTGTTTGGTGATGAATATTCTACCATTGCAAGCTGCGAGTCATCGGTAACTGCCTTAAAACCAAAATCTTCATTTTCACTTATCTCTTTAAGCAGGTCCATCCAGTATGATGAAGAAATGACAAGGTTTAAAAATCCCTTTACTACGTTGTATTTTGATATTTCTGTAACGTTCTTTATAAGAAATTCACCAATGTCTGATCCCGTTTGCTCAGGACCTTTTCTTGAGAATTTGGTAAAAGGAAATACCACAACTGTCAAGTCCCCTTCAAACTCCTTTTTCGTTAGTTGTATTTGTACTGAATTAACCTCAATTTCAGCATCATACAAAGATTTAAGTGCATTGCGGACATCCTGCCCGATAAGTGCTTCAATATTCATCGTGAATGTAGATTTTAAAATGCGCTGCAAATATAATTAAATTGGGAAATTTAGCATTCAGATAACCAATATGATTAAGCAAAATCAACGCATAAAGAAGTAGGTTTCAAACTGCACCTTCCTTGCTTTCCTGTATTTCTGGTCTATCGACATGTTCTCTTCGCCCTTGCCTGTCTTAACTTCCTGTACTTCTCCCAATGCCCTTACCATAATTCTGTTTTCAGGAATACCCTTC
>JAGODU010000228.1 GCA_017998095.1 Prolixibacteraceae bacterium
CTTAAGAATTTAAACAAGAGTTCATCGACCTCCTTAAAAATTATGTAGGACGACCTTCCCCGTTGTATCATGCAAAGAGGTTGATTGAACTATACGGTGCAAAAATATTCTTGAAAAGAGAAGATCTAAACCACACCGGATCTCATAAAGTTAATAATACAATAGGACAAATACTCCTTGCAAAAAGAATGGGTAAAACCCGCATTATCGCAGAAACAGGAGCCGGACAGCACGGAGTAGCAACTGCGACAGTTTGCGCATTAATGAACCTCGAATGTATTGTTTATATGGGTGAAACTGACATAAACAGACAAATGCCAAATGTCAAAAGGATGGAAATGCTTGGTGCAAAAGTTATCCCTGCCCTTAGTGGAAATAAAACGCTTAAAGATGCTACTAATGAAGCTTTGAGAGACTGGATTAATAACCCTGAAGATACTTACTATTTGATTGGTTCTGTAGTAGGTCCACATCCATACCCTGAGATAGTAGCCAAATTTCAATCCATAATTAGTGAAGAAATTAGCTGGCAACTTGACGAACAAATAGGCAAAACTTCTCCAGATTACATATTTGCATGTGTTGGTGGAGGAAGTAATGCTGCCGGTGTTTTTTATCACTTCCTTGATGATGAAAACGTAAAGCTTATTGGTGTTGAAGCTTCCGGTAAAGGCAAAGAAACTGACGAAACAGCTGCAACTATTGCATGTGGAGATATTGGTTTTATTCATGGTTCCAAAACTTTATTAATGCAAAATTTCGATGGCCAAATAATAGAACCTTACTCAATTTCTGCAGGCCTCGATTATCCGGGTATCGGGCCTATTCATGCCAACCTTCATAAAACAGGTCGCGCTACTTATATTGATGCTACTGACAAAGAGGCTCTTGAAGCTGCATTCTTACTTACAAAAACCGAAGGGATTATTCCTGCTCTTGAATCAGCTCATGCTTTAGCCGGACTTAATAAATTTAGCTTCAATCCTGAAGATATAGTTGTAGTTAATATCTCAGGAAGAGGAGACAAGGATATGGATACTTACATCAATTTTATTAAATAAAACCATGAACAGATTACAACAGAAATTTAAAGAAAAAAACAGCAATATTCTTACGATTTATTTTACCGCCGGTTATCCGGAATTAAATGATACTGCTGAAATTATAACTCAATTGGAAGAATCAGGCGCTGATATAATTGAAATTGGAATGCCTTTCAGTGATCCAATTGCTGATGGCCCAACTATTCAATCAAGTAATATAAAAGCACTTAATAATGGGATGTGTCTTAATATATTATTTGAACAATTGTATAAAATTAAAGACCAGGTAAAAATCCCTTTGCTGTTGATGGGATATATTAATCCTATATGGAAATTTGGTGTTGAAAATTTCATGAAGAAATGTAATGAATGCAATGTTTCCGGTTTGATTCTTCCTGATATTCCTTTGGATGAATATAAAAAGGACTATAAAAACCTTTACGAGAAATATAATTTAAGCAATGTGTTTCTTATTACTCCTCAAACTTCAAATGAAAGTATAAAACAATATGACGAAGAATGTAATGGTTTTATTTATATGGTTTCATCTGCGTCTACAACCGGGGCAAATAAAACAGTAGATAATGAAAAACAAATCAGTTACTTCAACAGAGTTAAAAACCTTAATCTTAAAAACCCGACTCAGATAGGATTTAATATTACTGACAGAATATCATTCAATCGTGCTTGTCAATACGCAAATGGTGGTATTATCGGAAGTGCTTTTATAAAGAAATTAGGGGAAGAAGGTGAATTAAAAACTAAAATAAATGAATTTATAAAGGGCATCATTTAGTTGATGCCCTTCTTTATATTATCTGTTTACTGCAAATTTTATTAATTGATTATATCCTGAAACTGAATTTATTCTGCATATATATACTCCTCGGCTTAAAGTATCTGTATCCATGGTAATTTCATGAAATCCTTCGTTAAAGTTTTTATTGCAAACATTAACCAAAAGCTGCCCTGAAATTGATAAAATATCAATTCTGATTAAACTTTCTTGCTTAATATTAAAACTCACTTTGCTTTTATTTATAACCGGATTTGGATAAACCCTTCCCTTAAATCCATTTACTTTTGTGTTGTTGCCACTAACATTTGACTCCCCTAAAATACTGTTCATATAAACTTCAAGCATGGTATATCCACTTGTATCTAATTTATTTCTATCACTATTATCATTGGGATTCAGCCCTTTCTCGGTTTCCCATTCGTCTGCCATGCCATCCCTGTCAAGATCAGCCGGCACTTCTTCAGAGTTATAAGAGTAAACCTCCCAACCACCTACATCTGATTGGGAATCAATTAAACCCCCTCTGGTCGTTCCGTTTGATGCTCTTTGAGGCGCAAGAAGATTTGTTACTTCATCAATAATCCTCATATCTGTTGAATCTCTTCTATAACTTGCCCCTGCAATTTTAAGTACTTCCTCATAAGCTTTTTCTGCTGAATGCGTCGTTACAAAAGGAACCTCAAATACAGTGTCTGACCTTAATAAATCTTTGCTTTTACCGGCATCAGGGTGTATGCCCAACCAGTTGTCTTTAGTAACTGATTCACTACCATACATATAATTGCCGCTTACATAGAATTTTCCCCAAACTCCTTTAGGTTGTTTATTCTTTCCATCATCTCCATATGGTTGAAATATTCTTGTTGTATTAGATGAAGATGAAGTTGGCTTGTAATAATTATTAACAAAATTATAACTCCCTCCTTCTCCTGCATAACCACTGTTACTTCCCCAATTGTAAATTACATTGTTTCTGAAATCTACCAATTCAAGTTCAGGTTTATTTGAATACCTTGATCCACACATACGTGGATTCCTGCTGTCATGATGAGCCAGCAGATTATGATGGAAGGTAGCTGTTTTTCCTCCCCATATTCCTCCATAACCATGATTCCCCTTATCGTGAACTGATGCTCTAAGACTTTCAGAAAGAATGCTCCACTGCAAAGTGAAGTTAGTATTGTCATAAAATGAAGCACATTCATCAGTACTCCAACTCATTGAACAATGATCTATTATAACATTTGTATAGTTTCTTCCCCAGAATGCATCATTTTCAACATTTGTCAAATCACCCATCCTGAAACGCATATATCTCACTATCAGATTGTTTCCACCTAATTGCACATTATTATCTGCAATGCAGATTCCATCTCCTGGTGCAGTCTGTCCTGCTATTGTGGTATTGGCAGGTATCGTCAATCCTGATTTTAATCTTATTATTCCTGAAACTTTAAATATTATTGTTCTAGGCCCCGGTTGAGCAAGACACCATCTCAGTGTCCCCTCTCCTGTTCCGGTATTTCCAGTATTTGTATCTTCAAGTGATGTTACAAAGTATACACTTCCTCCTCTTCCTCCGGTTGTATACATGCCTCCACCTTCTGCCCCCGGGAAAGCAGGTATTTCATCCTGACCAAATGAAAAAATATATGAAAATGAAAAAATGAAAAATATAAGCCGTTTCATTATTCTGCTGTTTTACAATTATCCTTCCCAAAATTAATTCATTAAACACAAATTCAGGGTGTCAAATAATTATTTTAAGGGTGATAAAACGACATTGTGATAGTACGCCTTTAATATATTGAAAAAAAGGAAAATTATTCTGCCGGTATATAAATCCACTGGTTTGCAGAAATTGATTCATTCTTCATCCCATTTACTTTCTTTATTTTCTCCATAGACATACCGTATTTTTTAGCTATGCTATATAGCGTGTCTCCTTCTTTAGTGAAAAATAAATCTGAAACAGGGACTAAAACCAGATTTTGATTATCAACTGGCAACTGATATGACAATTCTTTCTTAATAAACATTGCCTCATCATAATCAAAATCAAATCGTTCAAGAATAGAATTTAACTGACTTGGATTATCCATCTTTATTACAACCAACTGATTAGGAATATCAGTCATATTCAGAGAAAATAATGAAAACCTTCTTGCAGAAATTGTTTCTGAAAATAAATATTCTCCTCCATATATCCTGAAGATTGATTCTTTAGGTACTTCATGCTGTATCAACCAATCAGCAGCTGTATTTGCCCTGTAATATGAAAGCATCATATTAATAAAATCAGTTCCATCGGGCGAAGCATGCCCGCATATTAATATATTCTGCGATTTATCATTTATTAATTTATTTGCAATACCTGTCAATGAATCAATCATCTGAGGAGTAAGATCATATTGCTTTAATTCAAAAAACTTAGTCAGCGACATATTCTCAGGCTCTACTACTTCAACAACCTTGGGTGCAACATCAACAGGCTTATCGTCGATATTTTGAATTTTTGTTGGTAATAGGTTTTCATTAACTGCAACTATTACTTCCTCTTCCTTCCTCTCTTGGTACCATCTAACTGAATATATTTTGTCTACCCCACTCTTTCGGGTATTTACAAATATTGAAAGAGCATCTCTGTAACACAAAAACACTTCATCAAATTCAGTATTTATATTTGAATTAACCTCAAACACTTTATTTTTAAGAGTATTGTAGAATAAAAGATCTACGCCTTTCCCAATCTTCCTGTCTGAGGAAAAAACCATCACTGTGTCATTAATCTGCAATGCATTATACTCATTACTTGCTGAATTAATACTTCCTCCTGCATTACGGGGTTCCGACCACATATATCCTTCTTTCTCAACATACCATATATCAAAGCCTCCGGAACCTCCCGGCATGTCAGATGAAAAATATATTTTTTTAGAATCATTGGATACATACGGATAAGAATACCTGAATTTTTTATCCAGTAAATTTTTAAGTTGCTTATCCATTACCGGATCGCTTGACCTGATCATTTTTTGTTTGTCAACATAAATGACTGTATTGTCATCAAGTATTGAAAATCCATTTGGAGAAGCATTTTTTACAGACCACATACTATTCATATTTTCTTTGACAGTATCTGGGACAAAAGAGTATATCTCCCATTCATCATATTTTTGTCTTATCGATCTGGCTTCTGAAGATTCTCTCATTCTGCCTGAAAAGAAAACACTAGTCGATATCAACATGTAATGTGAATTCCTATAAGTGCTTAATCCCCCTATTTCATTCACATTGGCAGGTGTAATATCATATCTCTTGAAATCCGGTTCCTGAGAGAAAACAATCGGAATGAAAAAAATGCTTATTAATATTACTAATAATATTCTCATAATCATCCATTTATTAATCAGGAATTATCCTTTCAAAGGTTTTCTTTTTACGTGGAATATTAAACTCCAGCCTTATTTCATGACTGTTATATTTAAAATCAACATCTTTTGATATTGAATAATCATAACTATAGCCCACCCTGAACAAGTTGGTTACTTTAAAATCTGCCATAAATATCAAGGCATGATCAAGTCTGTTGGCTACCCCAAGCCAAACCCAGTCTTTAAACAAAACAAACAAACCGTAATCAATATCTGTCTGACCGTAAAACATCCTGACAAGACAAGATGGTTTTATTGCCCAGCTCTTTGCAACAGGAATTAGATAACTTCCATTTAAGTAAAATGAAAAGCGCTCGTTCATCTTATAATTGTTCCCGTTGAAATGTGTATAAAACATACTTGCCCCAAGATGAAGGTTTTGAGCAAACAGGTTTATCCCTGTACTTGCATGAAATAAATTCTGAGTATAATCGCTTGAATATGGTATATCTTCATCAGCCCAGATAGCATGAGTGAAATCATACATCTTAGATTCCATCCCTCCTGTCAACCCAAATGTCAGATATGATAGTGAAGAAAGTTTTACATCTACATTCATCCCAAGATCAAAATCAGCCTG
>JAGODU010000037.1 GCA_017998095.1 Prolixibacteraceae bacterium
TAAATATGAAGAATCCCTTGAATTTTATTCTTTCTGCAAAGGCTCCAATAATAAGTGCCGGAGTAATAACAGCAAACATACATTGAAACAGGATAAAGATAATGTGAGGTATTCGTTCAGTTGCCTGCGAAATATAATAAGGACTGACATCATCGATTTTTATTCCATTTAGAAAAGCCCAGTCAAAACCCCCAATAAAAGGAGCTAATGAACCTGAAGAAGAACCAAAAGACATACTATATCCAAAAGAAATCCATTCAACTGTAATAGCAGCTGCAATAATGAAGCACTGCATCAGAATATTAAGAATATTTTTTCTTCGGACTAAACCCCCATAGAAGAAAGCAAGACCTGGCAATGTCATCAGAAAGACAAGAGCAGTTGCAACTATCATCCACGCTGTATTGCCTGCACTTATAAAAGGCTCTGCTTCTGTTACTTCCTGAGCCATCAATGGTTTTATTCCTGCAAAAAGAATAAATAGAATTCCAAGTATAATTGACTTTGTATATTTCGATTTCATAATACTTACATTTTTTAAATTAATAACTATTCTTCTTCACCTTTAATAAAAAGTGACTGGTCTCCTTCTTCTCCTGTTCTTATGCGGTAAGCTTTTTCGATGTTGGAAACAAAGATTTTACCATCACCTATTTCACCCGTTCTTGCATTAGTAATGAGGCAGTCGATAGTCTTCTGGACATTCTTTTCACGAACTATAATAGAAAGCATTGTACGCTCAATAACACTTGTGTCGAAAACACGTCCCCGGTAAACTCTTTCTTGTCGAGATTTACCTTCTCCTCTTACATCCCAGTAAGAAAAAAACTCAATACCAATTTCTTTTAATGCCTTTTTAACTTCATCGAATTTGGATTTTCTGATAATAGCTTCAATTTTCTTCATAGAGAATATTTTTAAATTATTAACTGTCTAAAGCTTTATATTAGATTATTAAAGAGATAGTCCTACAACAATATAAAATCCCTGAGTCGAAGGATTAAGAATAACAGAACCACTTACCGGTATAGAAAATGAATCGGTCAGCTTTATAGTTTCAGTAGCTTTTATTCCCACATTACAAACCATGAAACCTCCGTCAGAAGTATATTGACCATTTCCTGCACCTGCAAATAAAGTGAAGTTTTTCAGAGTATAACCAGCTTCAACATAAGCGTCTGAAGTTTCATCTCCAATCATATATGCACCCATTAAACTAAAACCTGCTGCCGAAAAGCTTAATGTAGGCTCAATAAAATGAGATGTTCCGGTGAAATACTCTCCTCCGAAATAATAATCATTAATACCTATGCCCAATCCAAAGGGGAACAAATACTTTGCATAAAGGTCCATTTCGAAAGCCTCGTCAGTAGAAGTACAAACAGATCCCCATGCACCAACTGAAAATCCGCCTGTTGTAAAATCAACATAAGGCTGGATGGCAGGTCCTGTTCCAAATTTAGATCCTCTCCATACATAACTGCTATAAAGGTCTACTCCGGGATTTATCTGTGCATTCAGATTAGTGACGACCATTGTAAACACTACAGCAACTAACAAGAATTTAATTTTTTTCATAACACATAATTTTAAGTTGTACATAAATTCGTTTTTACAATTCACTGAAATATCTGCATGCACTAATAATAAGGATTGAATCATGAATCTGATTTCAAAAATATATTTAATTTTTAAAGAGGGTGTATTTTAAAGGGGGTATTAAAATATATTTTATGCTTTTTTGAAGTTGTATGCCCCTTTATTTTTTAATTTTCTTCAATTTTTTTAATATTTTTAAGGTATTTATCAATTATTTTAGGATGCCTTGAAGAAAAAAATGAATTTTTTTAGGAAGAATTGCCAATTTTTTGATGAATTATTAAATATTTTTAAAAATTGAAAAAAATATTACTATTTTTCTTGTGTTAACATTTATTTAATATCTATTTTCTTTTATGTGTAGTTTTTTAATTTCTTTTTGCTATATTATTTAAAAATATAGTTCCTTTATTCTTCATTTGTGAAAAAAAATTTCTTCGCCTTTAAAATAAGCAGTCATTCTTCTTAAAAAGGGTTAAAAAATGATTTTTTGAATATTCGAAATATTACAATTTGACTTACATTCCTTTCATTTTAGAATCTACATGCTAATAATATTATTAATTTAAAATTATTATTGTCTATTTAGTGATATTTACTATTTTTAAATCGTTTAAATAATTCTTAAACCTAATACCAAAATAATTTCTATTAAAACCATTAAATATGAAGAGAATTCTACTTTTTTTTCTTTCAACATTTTTATTTACCGTTGCCAAAGGTGAATCAAATGACAATATCACGCTAGATTTTTATGGTTTCGTTCGGGTTGAAGCATACATGGACACATATAAAGGAGTTGATGCCGCTCATGATTTATTTTATATTCTTCCAGCCTATGCTGTTATTAACCAAGCTGAGATAAACAATCGGCTTAGTTCAAATATAACTGCTACAGCTTCTCGTTTGGGAGTAAATATTAACTTTCCAGAAGTACTAAAAGCTAAAGCAACAGGAATATTAGAATTTGATTTTGTAGGAAACTTAAAGGCAGATCCCACCCTATTTCGAATAAGGCAAGCATATTCTTTACTAACATGGGAAAAATCTTCTCTACTTATCGGACAAACATGGCACCCCTTTTTCAGTGGAAGTTGCATTCCTACAGTTGCAGGATTAAATACAGGTGCACCTTTCAGCTGCTTTAACCGTTCACCTATGATACGGTACAATAAAAAATTTGGAAAATTAACAATATCAGCTTCTGCTATTTCACAGATGCAATATAACACCCCATCTATTGATGCTGAAGAATTAAAACTCGTAACATTCAATCAGGCAAAAAGAAATGGAATAATCCCGGAGCTGGTTTTAAGTGCTGAATGGATGAAAGAATCTATAACATTAGGTGCAGGGATAGGATACAATACAATTTGTCCCCGAATGATGATCACAGGCAATCCAACCGACAGTACATCAGTAAGTTCAGTTGCTGATCAATATCTGAGCAATACTACCGGGATGATATATGGCCGTTATAAAAAGGATTTACTGACAATATTAATAAAGGGATATTTAGGTGAGAACATGGCTCATCTTACAATGCCCGGTGCTTATGGAATTGCAACAAGAGATGCCCTGACAGGAAAAGAAACCTATACTAATTATACTACATATACTTCCTCATTAAATATTGTATATGGTCAAAAATGGCAACTTGGGCTTTTCGCCGGTTATGGAGGGAATTTAGGAACCAAAGAACCATTATGGGATTCAGGTGGAGGAAAAGCTAAGGTTTATGGTCTTTTTTCAAATCTGCAAAACATGTACAGAATTGCTCCACATATTTCGTTGAACCTTCCGAAATTCAGAATGGTGGGAGAGTTTGAAGTTACCGGAGCAAATTATGGTGTAGCAGGTAGTAAAATTAATTTATCTAATGGTTTGTATGAATCCACCCACAACGCTGTCAACAAAAGATTCATAATTGTGATGACTCAATATTTTTAAAAACATAAATAAAAATACTCCTGTTTCCCAAAAAATAGAAAGTAAATTTTGACAATGTGTTATGCTATATAATAATTAAAAACTAAAAATCTAAAATATGCTTGGAATAGAAGACCCTTGGATAATACTTGCTTACGGACTATGTATTTTAAGTGCAATAGCATGTATAGTATATGGTATCAGAAATTGGAATAAAGGTGCTGAAAATGAATCTTCCGAAGTAATTGAGGAGATTAAATGGGAAAAAAATGAAACTGAAATTGAAGAAAACTTATAGGAGGTAAAACTATGATTGGAACAACTATTGCATTATTAGCATACCTGTTTATTATCACATACTTAGGATACTTAGGGTATAAACACACAAAAAACTCATCTGACTATTTGGTTGGAGGCAGGCAAATACATCCTTTAATTATGGCAATCTCCTATGGTGCCACTTTTATCAGCACATCTGCTATTGTTGGTTTTGGAGGAGCAGCTGGCACATTGGGCTTGGGTCTTTTATGGCTTACATTTCTGAATATTTTTGTGGGAATATTTGTTGCCTTCATCGTTTTTGGAAAACGAACACGAAAAATGGGACACAATCTTGATGCTCATACGTTTCCCGAATTATTAGGTAACAGATTTAATTCAAAGTTCATTCAAGGATTTTCAGCTGTAATTATTTTTCTTTTTATGCCAATATATGCTGCAGCAGTATTAAAAGGAGGAGCTGATTTTATTCAAACTCATTTTAGCATAAGCTATGAAATTTCATTATTATTCTTTGCAACTGTTGTTGCAATATATGTTTGGATGGGTGGACTAAAAGGAGTAATGTATACAGATACTTTTCAAGGAATTATAATGTTTTTTGGGATGACTTTCTTATTAATATTTGCATATTCTAAATTAGGCGGAATAACTAATGCCCATACTCAATTAAGTGCTCTTTTTGATAAACCTGAGGTTCAGGAACAGTGTCAGAAATTGATAAAGGGAGGCTTCAATGGCTGGACATCTATGCCTAAGATGGGTTCACCAGTATGGTGGTCTTTGGTTAGTACAATAGTAATGGGTGTGGGAATTGGCGTTCTTGCCCAACCTCAACTAATAGTCCGCTTTATGACTGTAAAAAGTAATCGGGAATTAAACCGTGCTGTACTTTCAGGTGGTATTTTCATTTTAATGATGACCGGTGTAGCTTTCATTCTGGGAGCACTTTCAAACGTTTTCTTTTTTAATGAAACTGGAAACATAGCTATAATATCATCCGGTGGTAATGACAAAATTGTGCCAGCATTCATTAAGCAATTCATGCCTGGTTGGTTTGGCATAATATTTTTTCTGGCTTTAATAGCTGCGGCCATGAGTACATTAAGTTCGCAGTTTCATGCAATGGGTACATCTGCCGGGCGAGATATTTATGAAAAAACCATGGGAAAAAGAGGAAATCCTATTATGATCACCAAATCGGGAATTCTTGTTGGTATTATCATAAGTGTTTTAATTGCTTTTATGGCCAACAAGCTTGATGCTAGCATGCAAATTATTGCAACCGGAACAGCTATGTTTTTCGGACTATGTGCTGCATCATTCCTTCCAGCTTATGTTTCAGCCTTATATTTCAGAAATATATCCACAAAAGCGGTAATTGCAGGAATGATAACAGGTTTAACTTTAGGAATTGTATGGATTTTCTTTGTACATGAAAAGGAAGCATCCAGTCTTCAACTTTGCAATTTGATTTTCGGCAAAACATCTATTGTAAAAGAAACGGTTCTCGCTAAACTATCAATGGTAGATCCAATAATAATTGCACTGCCAGGCTCAATAATAGCAACAATTATTGGAGGGGTTACTACTAAGAGTATGCATACATAAGAACATATTAATTTATGTTTTAAAAACATAAATTAATGGAAGTTCGTTTTTCTAAATATTTAAAAAAAGTTTTATAAACAAAATAAATAAAACAATTATACTGTTTATCTTTGAACCTCGTTTGGTATAAACAACTGTCACGTATTAATATTTTTATACAATTTTATATAGACTATCATGATTTGGAACGAAAAAATAGAATGTGCATCACGTGATTTAATGTCAGAAATTCAAACTGAAAGACTAATCGACACTGTTAAGCGTGTTTATCACAACGTACCATATTACAGACAAAAGATGCAGGATTCAGGTATTACTCCTGAAGATATACATTCAATAGAAGACATTACTAAACTTCCATTTACCACAAAAACAGACTTAAGGGATAATTATCCTTTTGGCTCGTTTGCCGTACCAATGAGTCAAATTGTAAGAGTTCATGCATCATCTGGAACAACAGGAAGGCCTACAGTTGTCGGTTATACCCGAAAAGATATTTCCATGTGGGCGGAAAATGTGACCCGCTGTTTAGTAATGGCAGGAGTATCAAACCATGATTTGGTTCAGGTAGCATATGGATATGGATTATTTACCGGAGGATTAGGATTACATTATGGAACTGAGAATCTTGGAGCTGCAGTAATTCCTATATCCGGAGGCAATACACAAAAACAGATTCAATTAATGCAGGATTTTGGTTCAACAGTACTTTGCTGTACTCCTTCTTATTCATTGCATATTGCTGAAGTTTTGAATGACATGAAAATTGATCCTTCTCAACTAAAAATAAGGGTAGGTATATTTGGTGCTGAACCATGGTCGGAAAATATGAGGAGGGAGATTGAAGAAAAGTTAAAGATTAAAGCTATAGATATTTATGGTTTAAGTGAAATAGTAGGTCCCGGAGTATCTTGTGAGTGTACATATCAGTCAGGGATGCACATCAATGAAGATCATTTTGTTCCGGAAATAATTAATCCTGAAACTTTATTGCCTGTTAATCCTGGAGAAATAGGTGAACTTGTTTTTTCAACTATCACAAAGGAAGGAATTCCTTTACTTCGTTACCGTACCAGGGATCTTACTCGACTTATTTATGACAAATGTGAATGCGGAAGAACTCTGGTCAGAATGGAGAAATGCAAAGGAAGAAGTGATGACATGCTGATAATCAGGGGCGTTAATGTATTTCCATCACAAATAGAGAGCGTACTGCTTAACATGAGTGAAACTGAACCTCATTATTTGTTAATAATTGACAGGGAAGGAAATCTTGATACACTCAAAGTACAGGTTGAAGTGCAGGAGCAATTCTTTTCAGATGAGATACGTGAATTACAAAACCTGAGCAGGAAAATTAAACATCAACTTGAAAGTACATTAGGTATTTCTGTAACAGTTCAGCTTGTTGAGCCTAAAACCATTGAACGCTCAGCAGGAAAGGCAAAAAGAGTAATCGATAACAGAAAATTTTAAAACTACCATCATGATAATAAAACAGCTTTCAGTATTTCTGGAAAACAAATGCGGGAGATTAAGTGAAGTCTCTAAAATATTAGGCAATGCTAACATAAACATGACTGCATTAAGCATCGCAGATACAAGTGATTTTGGTATTTTAAGGGTTATCGTTTCAGATCCGGACAGGGCAATTACACTATTGAAACAAAATAACTTTTCAAGCAGTTTAACTGATGTAGTATGTGTAATATGCCCCAATCAACCGGGAGCATTATCAAAAATTCTTGATATTTTAGAAAGTTCAGATATACAAATTGAATACCTGTATGCATTTTCTACTGATGTTTCTGCGAATATTGTAATAAGACCGACAAATGTTCAAAAATGTATAGACATACTTCAGCAACATGAGGTAGACCTTTTGAAACAAAGCGACTTATACAAATTATAAACTTAAAAAAGACAACAATTAAATTAAAGAAAATTAAAAAAAGAAGTACAATTTCATCTTATTGTATTGTTTTTAATTATTTTTCGGCACTGGAAAAAAAATATTACTTTTGCGGCAAAACAATACCGTAAGAAAATTAAAAAAATATTGACTTTAATAAACGATTTGGTTATGGCTCGGACAATGGGTTATTTGTTTTTTGGTTTTATTATTACCTGAATTATTCCCGGCGGAGTGATAACAATAAAATATTATCTGAACCCGGGTGTAAAACCGGGTTTTTTTTGCTATAAAAAGCAGCCAAAATATTATTAATAAAAATGAAAAAATTGAAAAAAGTAGCAATACAAGGTGTAATTGGTTCATTCCATGAAGATGCAGCCCAAAGATTCTTTGTAAATGAAAAGATAGAAATAATTGAATGCCGCACATTCAGAAAAGTATGCCAGTTAGTTGACACAGATCAGGCTGACTTTGCTGTCATGGCAATTGAAAATGCAATAGCAGGTAGTCTTCTTGAAAATTATGGGTTACTGCGTGATTATCATCTTAAGATTATTGGAGAAATATTTCTTAAGATTCAAATGAATCTGATGGTATTGCCCGGCACTAAAAAGGAAGATATAAAAGAAATACATTCACATCCGATTGCATTAAAACAATGTTCTGAATATATTGACGGTACATTTCCTGAAGCTTCACTGGATGATAATTTCGATACTGCTGGAGCAGCAAAAGAACTAGCAAAAAACAAGTTGAATTATGTTGCAACTATCGGTAATGAAAGAACTGCCAAAATATATGGATTAGAAATTATTGATAAAGGGATAGAAACAAATAAAAGAAATTATACTCGTTTTCTTATTTTATCTAAGCATAGTCAGGTACATGAAGAAGCCAATAAAGCCTCAATCTGTTTTGAAGTAGGCCATTTCTTTGGTTCACTGGCAAGAGTATTGAATATTTTTGCTGAAAATGAAATTAACTTAACAAAGATTCAATCAGTACCAATTATAGGTAAACCAGATGAGTATTCATTTCATGTTGACCTTGAATGGGAAAATATTGATCAGTATGAACATGCCATTCATAAAGTATTGAAAAATGTCACAAGCCTAACTATACTTGGAGAATATGTCAGGGGTGAACGAAAGATTTATGATGTGTAAATTTTAATTGAAGAAAGAAGATCTATAAAATGATAATTAACACTGAGATTGTAAAATCAAAACTTAATAAGTTACACATAACAGATCTGAATAAAGCATCAATAAGAGAGATAGTTCAGATCGTTGATATGATTGAAGCTGAAACCGGAGTTAAGTTTGTTCGGATGGAAATGGGTGTTCCAGGTCTTCCCCCTTCTAAAATAGGAATTGAGGCTGAAATTAAAGCTCTAAGAAATGGAGTTGCATCTATATATCCTAATATTAACGGTATTCCTGAATTAAAGAAAGAAGCTTCACTTTTTATAAAGAATTTTATTAATGTAGATATTCTCCCTGAAAATATAGTGCCAACAACAGGTGCCATGCAGGGAACTTATGCTTTATTTCAAATTTCCTCTGGAAGCGATAAAACTAAAGACACTGCTCTTTTTATTGATCCTGGTTTTCCTGTTCAAAAACAACAATTTACAATGATTGGAAGTCAATTCGAGTCATTTGATGTTTATCACTTCAGGGGAGAAAAACTAAGAACAAAACTGGAGTCATATTTTTCAAAAGGTAACATTCATTCAGTAATTTACTCAAATCCAAATAATCCTACCTGGGTTTGTCTGACCGAAGATGAATTGAAGATTATTGCAGAATGTGCCAATAAGTATGATGTTATTGTAATGGAGGATTTGGCATATCTGGGGATGGATTTCAGAAAAGATCTTTCAATTCCCGGGAAACCACCTTATCAATCTTCTATTGCTAATTATACTGATAATTTTGTATTGATAATATCAGCATCAAAGATATTTTCATACGCAGGACAAAGAATAGCTTTTTTGGCTATGTCTGAAAAGCTATATAATAGGGATTATCCGGATATTGAATCTCGTTTTCATATTCGAGGATTTGGGAATGCTGTCATATACAGAGCGTTATATTCAATGTCGTCAGGAGTAACCCACTCAACTCAATATGCAATGGCCGCAATGCTTAAAGCATCCAATGAAGGAACATTAAATTTTGTTTCCGATTTAAGGGATTATGGCGAAAAAGCAAAGAAAATGAAAGAGCTTTTCACATCAAACGGATTTAACATACTGTATGATAAAGATATTGATGAGTTAATTGCAGATGGTTTTTATTTTACCATATCTTATCCAAATATGAAAGCCGGAGAATTATTATTTGAATTGCTTCATTACGGAATAAGTGCAATAACCTTATTGCTTACAGGGAGTTCAGTTGAAGGATTAAGAGCGTGTGTAGCTCCGGTAGACCGTAATCAATTTGACGATCTTGAATTGAGACTTAAAAAATTCAATAACGATCATTATAATAAAAAAACTTAATCAATAAAATACAATAAAATAATGGCGAAAGCAAAAGGAGCAGTAGAAGTAGATAAAGAGCAATGCAAAGGGTGTAATCTTTGCGTAGTTGCATGTCCTCAAAATGTGTTAAGCCTTCATAAAGAGGTAAACAGTAAGGGGTATAATTATTCATACATGTCAAATCCTGATGAATGTATAGGATGCAGTAATTGTGCAATGGTTTGTCCCGATAGTTGCATTACAGTATACAGAGTGATAATAAAATAGTCAGGTCAATAAAATAATAAAAATAAAATCATCCATAATATGGGAGACTTACGTTTAATGAAAGGAAATGAGGTTATCGCAGAAGCAGCAATAAGATGTGGTTGTGATGCGTATTTTGGTTATCCGATAACTCCTCAATCCGAAGTGATGGAAACATTAATGGCCAGATGTCCCTGGGAAGAAACAGGAATGGTAGTACTTCAGGCAGAAAGTGAAGTAGCATCAGTAAATATGCTTTATGGTGCAGCCTCATCAGGTAAAAAAGTAATGACATCCTCATCAAGCCCCGGTATAAGTTTAATGTCTGAAGGGATATCCTATCTTGCAGGAGCAGAACTTCCTGCTGTAATTGTAAATGTTCAGAGAGGTGGTCCGGGTTTAGGAACAATTCAACCTTCACAAGCTGATTATTTTCAGGCAACAAAGGGAGGAGGACATGGTGATTTCCACTTACTGGTACTTGCCCCGGCCTCTGTTCAGGAAATGAATGATTTTGTTGATTTAGGATTCAATCTTGCATTCAAATACAGAAATCCGGTTTTGATCTTAACAGATGGAGTAATTGGCCAGATGATGGAAAAAGTTGAGCTAAGTGAATATAAACCACGCTGGACTGATGAGCAGATAGAAGAGCTTAACGGAAGCTGGGCTGCAACAGGTAAAAAGAAAAATAGGGAAAGATACATTAAAACATCTCTGGAATTGGTAGCCGAAAAGCAGGAAAAATTCAATGAAAAGCTTCAGGCAAAATATAAAAGGATGGCAAATGAAGATGTAAGATATGAAATGGTTCAATGCGATGATGCTGAATACATTATTGTGGCATTTGGGGTTTCTGCAAGGCTAAGTTTAAAAGCTATTGATATTTTAAGAGAAAAGGGCATTAAAGTTGGATTGCTCAGACCAATTACATTATTCCCTTTCCCGAATAAAATAATAGCTGAACTTGCTGACCGGGTTAAAGGGTTCTTCTCTGTTGAAATGAATTCAGGTCAGATGTTTGAAGATCTTAAGCTTTCAGTTAACGGCAAAACTAATGTATATCACTTCGGACGTATGGGAGGTGTAATTGCAAATCCGGCAGAAATAGTTGAAGCAATTGAATCAAAAATAATTGGAGGAAAATAAAATTATGGAATTACAATTACAAGATATAATAAAACCTGAGAACAAGGTTTATGGCAAATCGAAAATACTGACTGACAATCCTATGCATTATTGCTATGGATGCAGCCATGGTGTTGTTCATAAACTAATAGCTGAAGTTATTGAAGAAATGGGAATTCAGGAAGAAACTATTGGCATATCTCCTGTAGGATGTTCAGTAATGATGTATAACTATCTTCATATAGATTGGCTACAGGCTGCCCATGGTCGTGCACCGGCATTAGCAACAGGTTATAAGCGGACAAATCCAAAGAAATATGTTTTCACTTATCAGGGTGATGGCGATTTAGCGGCAATTGGAACAGCTGAAACCATGCATGCTGTTAACCGGGGCGAAAATATTGTAATGATTTTTATCAACAATGCCATATATGGAATGACAGGAGGACAGATGGCTCCAACAACAATGGTTGGACAAGTAACTGCAACAACTCCTTACGGCAGGGATATTGACAGAAATGGTTATCCATTAAAAATAACTGAATTACTGGCTCAGTTACCCGGAGCTGCTTATGTTACAAGACAAAGTGTTCATACACCTGCTAATGTTCGTAAATGCAAAAAGGCAATACGAAAGGCATTCGAAAATTCTGCTAAAAACATTGGAACTTCATTTATTGAAGTAGTTTCAACTTGTAACTCCGGATGGAAAATAGATCCTGTTGAATCAAATAAATGGATGGAAGAGAATATGTTTCCGTTCTATCCACTTGGAGATTTGAAAGACAGTGAACGTGACAATGCAGATAAATATCAGGTTCAAAAACTTAAAAAGTAAAAAAGATGACTGAAGAAATAATAATAGCAGGGTTCGGCGGACAAGGGGTTTTATCAATGGGTAAAATTCTTGCATACTCAGGTATAATGCAGGATCATGAAGTTTCATGGTTTCCTTCTTACGGACCGGAAATGAGAGGCGGAACAGCAAATGTCACAATCATCATAAGTGACGAAAGAATATCATCCCCGATTTTGAATCAATACGATACAGCAATAATTTTAAATCAGCAATCGCTTGATAAATTTGAAAGTAAAGTTAAGCCAGGGGGAACTTTATTATTAGACCCAAATGGAATAATTAGGGAACCCTCAAGAACCGATATTAAAATTTATAAGATCGATGCAACAAGAATTGCTGCTGAAAGAAATCAAACAAAAATCTTTAATATGATTGTACTTGGTGCTTTTCTTAAAGTAAAGCCAATCGTTAAAAAAGACAATGTTAAAAAAGGATTGGAGAAATCACTGCCAGAAAGACATCATAAATTAATTCCTATGAATCTTGAAGCTATAGAAATTGGAGAAAAAGAAGTTGTGGCTATCAGCTGAAAAAATAGTTATAAATAATTTAAGGGCGAACAATGATTCGCCCTTTTTTATTATCAGTAAATCAAAATAACCCTATATAATTGCATACTATGTTGATTCAATTAAAATTATTATTTTTAATTGAAATTTTTTAATAATCTCTTACCTATATGCAATACCTGATTAGTTTGATACCTGTTTTGCTTTTTTTAATGCTTCTATATTTTCTTGACAGCTACAAATTAGTACGATTCAAAACACTATCAGTTGCATTTATTTCAGGAGCATTAATTGCAGTTTCTGCTTATTTTATAAATACCTGGTTTATTAATCACTCCAATTTAAGTTTTGATAAATATTCAAGGTTCTTTTCGCCTGTTCTGGAAGAAATCCTTAAAGCTTTAATAATAATATTTTTAATCCAAAAGAAAAAAATTGGCTTTCTCATTGATGCTGGAATATATGGATTTTCTATTGGAGCAGGATTTGCTGTTCTTGAAAACTTGTATTATCTGAATACATTACAAGATAACAGCATTGGAATTTGGATAGTAAGAGGTCTTGGCACCTCAATAATGCACTGCGGAGCAACTGCTTTATTTGCCATTTTATCAATCGGTGCTCTAAATCTGGAAAAAAATAAAATCACAGGAATTATTCCTGGTATAACAATCGCTATTGCCACACACTCCGTCTTTAATAATTTTTATATACAACCATATATCCAGACTTTAGTAATAATTATATTGATCCCGTTACTTCTTATAATTATTTTCAAGTATAACGAGACTCAACTTAAAAAATGGTTAGAGATAGAATTCTTCAATGAAGCTGAATTATTAAATTCAATGAAAAAAGGGGTATTTTCTCAATCTAAATCAGGAAAATATCTTGCATCATTGAAAGAACATTTCTCATCAGAGATTATTGTTGATATGTACTGTTATATCTCGGTATATTTAGAACTATCAATTAAATCAAAGAGAAATCTTTTACTGGCAGAATGTGAATTACCTATTGTAAAAGAATCGGATATTGATTCGAAACTTAAGGAATTCCATCAGTTAAGGAAGATTATAGGAAAATCAGGTGAATTAGCCCTGTCTCCTTTAATTAAACTAAGCAATCGGGATTTATGGAAATTATCTAATTTTTAAAATAGTGTGAACATTTTACCAACTTTTTAAATAGTTGAATATACTTATGAAAACAAAAGTTCATAGAAATAGTGTTCACCGGGGTGTTAAAATGCAAAACTGAAAAATGGGAAACGAACAAGATATCATTAATAAAATTATTGCAGGGGAAACATCGCAATATAAATTACTGATAGACAAATATCAGAACCCTATTTACAGGATTATTTTGAAGATTACTTGTGATCAAGATGACGCTCTGGAGATTACTCAGGATGTTTTTATTAAAGCATTTGAATCATTACATCAATATAAAGCTGAATATAAATTTTTTAGTTGGGTATATAAAATTGCAATAAATAATGCTTTGCAGTTTATAAAAAAGAAAACTAAGAAAATAAGATTAGATGATATTAAGGAAAGATTAAAAGGTATTCCAATTGAAGAAACAGAAGAAAAAGAAGAACGTTATAAGATATTAGATAAAACAATAAATGAACTTAAGAACAATTACAAAGAAGTAATTATTTTAAAATATTATACTGATTTATCATATGCGGAAATTTCAGAAACATTAAATATTCCTGAGAAAACTGTAAAGTCCAGGCTGTTTGATGCCAGAAATTTAATAAAACAAAAATTGGCAGAAACAGAATATTTTAAATACTATAACAACTTTTAATTCAAGGCATAATGAAAAAGCTTGAAACAAAAGACATATTATTAATTCAAAAAAAAATAGATGGTGATCTTTCTTCAAAAGAAGAAGAGAAGTTTAATAATATTATAGAAACATCAAACGAAGCAAAAAAATATTATAAACAATTGCTAAGCATCCATTTGTCACTTAATGAAGATTCTGATAAAATTAAAAAAATAAATATCACTGATAATGTTTTTTCAAAAATTGAAAACAAAAGAGTAAAAAACAAAAATCAGGGATTAATATTTTATATCTCCAATCATAGAAGACAAATACTTTCTTATGCTGCTATATTAATTATAGGAATATTTACAGGTTTTATCGCTGATCAAATAGCAGGAGGAAACGATATACCTGAATCCAAAGAAGTAACAGGAACAATTATTAAAAATTCAGATAATATATTCAAATTTAAGGAGGAAGGAATAGAAATCTTAGCTCAACGATTTGATTCAGAGAAAATAAAAATGTATACTATTTCAGTTAATACAATGGATAGCATTTTTATTCAAATTGAAAATAACTCTAAAATTTTATCAAAAGAAAATGTAGAAATCATTTTTTCCAATGGAGAATTTAGTAGTATAGAATCTTCAAAAGAAAAGCTAAGTTATTTATGTAAGGGTGAAGTCATATTACAAATAATTGGATCTGAAGATTTATTGAATTCCAAGATACTGTTTCTAAAAGAAGGCAGAAGAATTTATAAAATAGAAGAGTAAAAAGTAAATAAACTGAGAAAAAATGACCAACTTTTCGTAATTTACGAATACTTAGATAAAATGACATTTAAATTTATAAAATCATGAAAAAATCAACTAAGCTCATAATCGGGTTAATCATTGCAATAAGCTTTGCAGCTGGTTTCCTAATTGGCATAATGTCAAATGTTAGTCCTGAAAAAGAATCAAATCTTGCCGGTACAATTGGAAAGATAAATAATTACAGAAATGTCAAGATATCTGATAATGATATTAAGCTTCGTAATGACTTAATGAAAGATGAAAAGTTAATTAAGAAATATAAAGATTATTACAATTATCAATATTCAGTAAATGCAAGATTAGGTCTTGCTGTTGATGACGCTCTTGAAGCTTCAGCAAAAATCCCTGATTTTGCATCAGCCTATAATAAGGAGATTGGTGCTATAACAAATTTTAAAAATTTCCTTAAAGAAGCCAGAAAAGATTTATTAGCCATTTTATCAGTTCTTAATAATATTTATGAATCAGATCAAATTTCAATTTCATCATTACTGAATAATGCTAATAATTCAATAGCGCAAATAAGTTATCGCCAATCAGCAGTAACAGATTTCATCGCTATAATTGAATCATATTTGTCAGGAAAAAACAGCCATGACTATTCTCAACTTAAGAAAGCTCATGATATGTTGCTGATGAATCAGTTTACTAATGCAGTAATTTCTCAAAATAAGCCATTATTAAAATATCTTGACAACAAAAGTTTCTTTGCAACTACTACAGAATTTAAAAATGAATATGAGTTAGAAACGGTAAAATTCAAGAAAGCAATTAAAGATGAAATTTCTGTAGTTTTTACAACAGATATTGCAAATACTGATATTACGAACACTGACATCATTAACACTGATATCATGAACACTGATATCATGAACACTGATATCATTAATACTGACATCATGAATACTGATATCATAAATACTGATATTACGAACACTGACATCATGAATACTGATATCATGAACACTGACATCATTAACACTGATGTCATGAACACTGATATCATTAATACTGACATCATGAATACTGACATCACAAATCAGAATAATTAATCCGTAATAAAAAAAATATAATCGCAATGAAAACTTCATTAAAAATAATCATAGGAATAATTATTACCTTGAGCTTTGCAATTGGGTTGCTTATCGGAACTATTGTAAAAAGACAACCTGTAAACAAAAATGATATAGCGGGTACTATTGGAAAAATAAGCACTTATCGAGACTCAAAAATCGCCTCTACGGACATTAACCTTCGTTCTGAATTACAAAGTAATAATTTAATGATGAGCCAATACCAGAATTATTATTCTTTTCAGTATACCAGCATTAATGAATTGAAGACTGATATAGAAGAGGCATTAATTGCTTGTTCTTCATCAATAGATTTTAATGAAACAAATCAAAAAATAATCCAATCTATTACTGATTTCAAAAATATCCTGGATAAAAATTCAAAAGAAGTATTCAAGCTAGTAACTACACTCCAAAATTTTTCAGAATCCAATCAGGAAAACTTGGGTGTATTAATAAACAATGCAAGTAATGCTATAGCTCAAATTAACTATAAGGAAATTATTGTAGTTGACTTCCTTGAAGCTATAGAATCGTTCTTAATAAAAAATAATTACGAGAATTATCCCGGATTAATTTCAACTTATGATGTATTGCTGGATCATCAAATAAAGAGATCAAAGACGACTGGGAACAAACCTATGATAAAATACTTGGAAAATAAATTTCCAAATAAAATAAATCCGGAAAACCTAAATACTTCAATTGAAAGTGAAACAGCTTTTGAAGTAATAAATCATGGTCTTTATTATTAAAGTGCATGATAAATATTCAACTTAATGGGGCAAAAAGCTATATATGAAGAATCTTAACGGAAAAATAGTAAAATATATTTTTTCTTTAACAATCACTTTTTTAATTTTTTCAAATGCTTCAGGGCAAAAAATAAACCAGTTCAAAACAAATGATTTTGAACTGGTCTATTTTGGCAAGAGATACTCTTTCCTTGTACCTTATGTTGCTTCTACTTATGAAAATGCAATCCTTTTTCATGAGAAAACATGGAATTATAAAAATCTCCACACCAATATTGTTTTAAATGACTTTTCCGATTATGGGCATGGCGGGGCAATTACAATGCCTGAAAACCAGGTATTCATTGGAGTAGAACCATACAATTTTTCATTCAGTATTATACCTTCTTACGAAAGACTACAGTGGTTGTTTAATCATGAACTTACCCATGTTACAATGGGAGATAAACCAAATAAAACGGATGAATTCTGGAGAAAGGTTTTTTTTGGTAAGATTAGACATACTGAAAAAGCCCCAATAACAGCTCTCTGGAGTTATCTTACTGTACCCCGATGGTTTGCTCCAAGATGGTATCATGAAGGAATTGCATGCTTCATGGAAACATGGATGTCGGGAGGTTTAGGAAGAGCAATGGGCAATTACGATGAAATGTATTTCAGAAGTATAATTGCTGAAAAAAAGCCTGTTTATTCAGTCGTTGGACTTGAGACCGAAGGCACAACAATTGACTTTCAGGTTGGGGCTAATTCTTATTTGTACGGTAGCCGTTTTGTAACTTATCTGGCAAACAATTATGGTTTAAATAAATTGATAGATTTTTATAGCAGAACTGATGATAGCCGTCCTTTCTATGCTGCTCAATTCAAAAAAACATACAATAAAACAATTAGAAATGAATGGAATAAATGGATTGATTTTGAATATGAATTCCAAAATAAAAATATTGAACAGATTAAACAATATCCTCTTTCAAACTTTAAACCGATAACTAAAGAACCTTTGGGCAATGTTTCAAGATTATATTACAATGAATCAACTCAAAAGATTTATGTTGCCATTAACCATCCGGGGAAAATATCTCAGATCGCTGAAATTGATAAAAAAACAGGATCTATAAGAAAAATATGCACTCTTGATTCTCCACAACTTTATTTCTCAACCTTCCTTACTTACAATAAATACGATGACAAATTATATATCACTGAACAAAATCAGAATTACAGAAATTTAGTCGAAGTAGATATTAAATCAGGAAAAAAGAAAGTTTTAATTGATTTTACAAGAGCAGGTGATTTTGCCTTTAATCCAAAAGATAAAAGTATTTGGGCTATTAAACATGACAACGGGTATGCAATTCTGGTTAAGATTCCTGAACCATATAACAAAGTTATCCCAATGTATACTGCTGAATTTGGCAAAGCATTATTTGATATTGATATTTCTCACGATGGAAAAATGCTTTCTTCATCTTTATCAGGAGTAAAAGGTGAACAATCACTTATAATGTATAATATTGAAAACCTTGAGAATGGCAAAAAGGAATTTGTTCAAATTAAAGAACTTGAAGACAATACCCTTACTCAATTCAGATTTTCCAATGATGATAAATATCTTATAGGGACATCATATTATACCGGCGTATCAAACATCTGGAGAATAAGTATTGAAAAGGGAGACTTTGAACTATTATCAAATACTGAAACCGGTTTCTTTTCTCCCCTTCAAATCAGTGATGATTCAATTATAGTATTGAAATTTTATCGTGATGGCATGCTACCGGGTGTAATACCAATTGAAGTAATTAATGATGCAAATTCAATTGAATATCTTGGCAATCTTGTTCATCAAAAAAATCCTGAAATTGAAGAATGGGCTTTAAATCCTGCATCCAAACTAAATATCGATTCACTGAAACTATTCGAGGGGAATTATAATATTCTGAAAGAAATGAAACTCGCCAATGCTTATCCTGAAATAGTAGGATTCAAAAAAACGGTTGCATTGGGATATCATATAAACTTAAGAGACCCTATTGGATTGAGTGACCTTGATTTATTTATTGGATGTTCTCCATGGAGTAATTATGATGATAAACAAAAAATACATGCTCATCTGGATTGGAAATACAAATTTTGGAGATTAAATGCTTCTTATAATAAAACAAATTTTTATGACCTGTTTGGCCCTACAATGAGAAGCCGTGCAGGATATTCAGCCGGAATATCGTACGACAAAACAAACAGCTTAAAAAGCCCTCTAAAGTTTAATTATAATTTCAGCCTGGCTACTTTTGGAGGTCTTGAAGTTTTACCCCAATATCAAAATGTTAATGTAGATTCTCTGATAAACAACTTTCAATATGCAGATGCATCCTATCAAATATCTAAGATTCGTAAAACCCTTGGAGGAGTTGATGATGAAGCAGGGTATGAATGGAAAATATCAGCTTCATCTTATTTAGCAGGTGGCAATTTATTCCCAAATATTGTTTCCGAACAGTCATGTGGTTTTATTGTACCTATAATGAGAAATACAAGTTTTTGGATAAGAAACAGTATAGGCCAAGCTTTTGGAGAAGAAAATTCAAGTATGTCAAAATTTTACTTCGGAGGATTTCGCAATAATTATATTGACTGGCAAGAATCTGAACAGTACAGAAAAACGAATGCCTTCCCGGGAGTAAATATTGATGCAATACCTGCAAGAAATTTTATAAAAACTATGGGAGAACTGAATTTAAGACCCATTAGACTTGCAAATGTTGGTGCTACCTGGATTTATCCTACATATATAAAAACTTCATTATTTGGCACACATTTACTTACTGATTTCTACAAACCAGATCTAACAAGAAATATTTTTAATGCCGGATTACAAATTGATATGCAAGTCGTTATGTTTTCTTACTTTAAAACTACCTGGTCTGCAGGTTATGCCTTAATGTTTGAAAATAAAATACCGGGCCAATCTACTGATGTTTCCGGGCAATTGATGCTATCTTTAAAACTTTTAGGAAATTAAATAATTTCAATTTTATTTACCATAATAGAATTATTATTTGTAATTTGGGGATATAAATCAGTAAGTCAATGAAGCGTTTTAGCATATTCATATTACTTATTTTCATATCTATAACTGTGAGTTATGGTAAGCAATTACCCAAATTAACTTTTTCCCCTCACTGGCTGCCTCAAGCTCAATTTACCGGTTATTACGTTGCTGATAAATTAGGATTTTATGAAGAGGAAGGTATAGATGTTGAAATTAAACATCCTTCGACTTCTGTTAATGTGGCTGAAATGCTCAAAAAAGGAGAATCTGATGTTATTTCCCTGTTTCTTACTACTGCCATATCATATAAAAATGAAGGATGTGATTTGGTAAATATTTGCCAAACTTCTCAAAATTCTGCTCTATTATTTGTATCTAAAAAAGAAAGGAACTATACAAGTCTTGCTGATTACAACGGTAAAAGGATTGGTGTATGGAAAAGTGGATTTGACGAAGTGGGTAAAGCACTTATCCATTCAAATAATTACGAAGTTAAATGGATTCCTATTAATTCAACTGTAAATCTTTTTCTGTTTGACGGGATAGATGCTATGACTGTAATGTGGTACAATGAATACCATCAAATTATTAACTCCGGATATAATGAAGATGAATTAAATACATTAATGTTTTCTGATTATGGCTACAATATCCCGGAAGATGGCATATATTGCTTGAAAAATACTTACATTGAAAGGAAGGATGATTTGAAGAAATTTATAAAAGCTACGCTAAGGGGATGGGAATATACGAAAACTCACAAAGAAGAAGCACTTAACATAGTCCTTGATATAATGAGAAAGAATCATGTTGCTACAAATAAATCACACCAGACATGGATGCTTGACAAAATATTAAAATTGCTTGAACCAGGACAAAAAAATATAAAGGTTGGTGAACTTTTAGAATCCGACTTCAATAAAACTCAAGAAATTCTAATTGATGGAGGATATACCAATAAATATTATCAATTTGATGAGTTTTATAAACCATTAATCGATAACTAATGACTCCATGTATAAGAAAATATGGAAGAAAACAATTCGGCGACCTGATAATGTAATGTGTAACTTTTATTGACAGATAAAATGGAGAAAAAGTTTATAGTCGAAAATCGTATTGAAGAGTTACCTTTGCTTTTCAGCAAGATTGAGGAACTGGGTGAAATGTGGAATCTTTCTCTGCCACTAACAATGAATATCAATCTTGTACTTGAGGAAGCAGTTTCTAATGTTATATTCTATGCTTTCAATGATGAAAAGAGACATGAAATTATTATATTAGTTTCGTTGGAAAATGAAGTTCTTAAAATTGAAATTATTGATGATGGATTGCCATTTGACCCCACAAACAGACAAATGCCTGATGTAACATTATCGGCTGAAGACAGGGAAATAGGAGGATTGGGAATATACCTCATAAAGCAGATAATGGATACAGTTGAATATGCAAGAGTAGATAACAACAACATACTAACATTAACTAAAAAAATTTAAGATGGAAATCAAAAAAGAAAAAATCAAAGACTTTTGTGTTTTAATGATTGAAGGAAGAATAGATACAACAAACTTCAATCAATTTGAAATTGAAATAAACCTATTATTCAATAGCGGTGAAAAAAATTTCGTCTTTAATTGCGAAGGGTTGAATTATATTAGCAGCTCAGGGTTAAGAGTATTTCTTATAGCTCAGAAAAAATCAATCTCCCTTAATGGTAAACTCCATTTGTGCAATTTACAACCCAATATTAAAGAGATATTTGATATTTCCGGATTCTCAAGCATCTTTAAAATATACGAAACACAAGAACAAGCTTTGGAAGCATAATCTGATTTGATTATATGATAATCAAGCAGGATATTAAATGAAAGTCAAAAAAATAATAAATGGCATTCTGGCAATTGTATTAACCGGATGCATATTACTTATTTCAGATTCAAATAATCGGATTAAAAAAGAACAAGCTAACGTTATTCCGGATAAAGCTTCATTAAAAGAGGTAAATAAATTCGGCAAGAAACCTTATAAGTTTTCTTTTACTCACTATGTAGATAGCCAAAATTCTGAAGAATGTGAAAAGGGACTTAGAGAAGAATTTGAAAGGCAAGGCTATAGAGAAGGAATAGATTACACTTTAAAAGAATTTAATTCTCAGGGTGATGTCTCCACATTAAATAGCATAGCAGAAACTATCGCCGCAGATAAATGGGATATAGTTTTTGCTTCTTCTACCCCTACCCTACAGGTTTTCTTCAAAAAAATTAAAAACTCTCCTATTGTCTTTACTAACGTAGGAGACCCGGTTCGTTCAGGAATAGGAGAATCATTTACTAACCATCCTCCAAATGTTACAGGAGTTTCTACTTTAAGTGATTTTCCCGGATTAGTAAATTTCATTGTAGAAACTATGCCGGGAATAAAAAAAATAGGCACTGTTTATACTCCCGGAGAAATAAATTCTGTTATCTATACTGATGAATTAAGATTAGCTGCTGAGAAAGAAGGACTAACTTTAATTTCAGTACCTGCCAGCTCTGTATCTGAAGTTTCTGACGCTGCTCGATCAATGTCATCACGAGGAGTACAAGCTTTTGCTCAAATATCAGACAATCTTACAGGAAGTTGCAGCTCCACAATTATTAAAGAATCATATAACTCAGGGATACCTTTTTTTGCTTTTGTAACAGATCAAACAAAACAAGGAGCGGTTGCCTCTGTAGCCAGAGATTATTATGAAGCGGGTGCTGATGCTGCAAGAAAAGCAATAAAAATTTTAAATGGAGTATCTCCGGGTGATATTCCTTTCGAATTTGTTAAGAAAACAAAAATCACAATCAATAAAAAAGCTATGGAAGCTTTTGATATTGAGATCCCGAAAAAGTATTTAACACCTGATTTTTTGATGGATAGCGAAGATGATACTTCTGTTAATAAGTAACAGTAATTTGTTTAGTATTCTTTTTTAAAAAATATTGAGGAAAAAATATTACATATAGAATTTCTAAGATGAAAATTGAAAATATAGAATATCAAATATCATGAATAATCTTGAAATAAGGCAGGAAACTCGTACTGATGAAATTCTGCTTTTTTGCAGCGGACGATTAGATGCAAATAGTGCCGGCCACCTTAATGATTTCATTGATCGTTTAATTCAGGAAGGACATTACAATATATCTTTGGATATGTCGGCTATTGAATACTTAAGCTCAGCCGGAATCAGATCTCTTGTAACTCAATACCGAAACTTAAACTCTATAAACGGTTATTTCATCGTTTCTGCTATGTCCAAAAACGTAAAGCAGGTTTTAGACATGGTAGGTATGTCTGCAATGTTGAGCAAAGCAAAAAGACATGATACTAATCCAATTGAAAACAAACTAATCAGGGAACTGCATTTCAATGGGCTGAAATTCAACGTTAAAACTGTAGATGAAAATAATAATTGTATCGCTGAATTGTATGGTAATCCCGAATTAATTAAAACTTCTGAATATACAGAATCAGAAATGAGAGTAGTCCATTCTGAAAATAAACATTTTTCATTTGGACTAGGAGCTATCGGAGATTCATTTTCTGAATGCAACAATCATTTTGGCGAATACATGATGCTTGGCAGAGATGTTATATATCTTCCATCCGACGGTTCGAAAAAGCCGGATTACATGACCAGCAAAGGACAACTCATAGCTACAATATCGGAACTTTATGGTTTGCACTTTGATGGAAATTTCTCTCACGTAATTCGCTTTGATCCTGAAAATAGCAAAAGCGCTTTTGGTATAAGCCTTATTATTGACGGACTATCTGAAATCCTTAATATCAATCAGTTTGCTTTTGTAATGATTGCCGAAAGTGCCGGATTAATTGGCATTTCTTTGAATTCTTCCCCAGTAAACCGGGAAAAAATCTTTACATATCCTGAAATAAAAGAAACAATCAATTTTACTACTGAACCCGCTCATGTTAAAATGCTCACTATTTCAACCGGAATAGTATCGAAAAACAATAATGAACTAGTAAAAAAATTCCTGAGACCTTTAAAATCAGGATCAGATACTTACAGTCACATTCACTCAGCAGTGTTTCAATATATTCCAATGAAAAAAAGTGAAATTGATTTGTATGAAACAACTAATTATCTGATTGAAAATATAGAATTGAAAGATGTACTTCATCTGGCAAATGATGACAGAGAAATTGTAGGATTGGGTGAAAGCCAGTTTTCTCAGGGAACATTATGGATTGTCCCTTTAAAATCAATTGAATTAACAGATAAAACACAATAAAATGTCTCTATTAATTGGTTCAGTAACTATAGGCTTAATCTTAGCTCTTTTATCACTGGGAATTTTTATCAGCTTCAGAATATTTGATTTCCCTGATATAACTGCTGAAGGTTCTTTTACTTTTGGTGCTGCTACCGGAGCATCTCTAATTGTTGCAGGAGTAAACCCTCTATTAGCTAGCTCAATAGCTTTTTTCGCAGGGATGGCCGCAGGGGCTGTTACAGGAATAATACATACCCGTTTCAAAATAAACCCTTTACTTGCCGGAATTCTTGTAATGACCGCTCTGTATTCTGTAAACTTACATGTAATGGGTAAAAGCAATATTCCCTTATTAAGCGAAACAACAATATTTACCTGGATTGAAAAATTCTCTGCCTCTGTTTCCGGGAATAACCCAAAAACATTGGTACTCGGATGGGAAGTAGCAAAGAAAGACTTATGGGTCCTCCTGTTTTGCTTTGTTTCCATATCTGCTTTCTGCCTTTTATTATGGTGGTTCTTTAAAACCAATATTGGAACAGCAATGCGGGCAACAGGAGATAATGCTCAAATGATCAGAGCTCTTGGTGTTAACACTAAAGCAATGATAATTATTGGCGTAGCTCTCTCCAATGGATTCATTGCACTTGCCGGTTCTATGCTTGCTCAATACCAAGGTTTTGCTGATGTTCAAATGGGGATTGGTATGATGGTATGGGGATTGGCTAGTGTCATAATAGGAGAAGCAATAATCAATGACAATAGCGTTGGATTTGTAATTATCGGAGCTGTATTAGGCTCAGTGCTATTCAGAATATTGGTTGCTATTGCTCTCCGATGGGGCTTAAATCCTAACGACCTGAAAATAATAACTGCACTGTTTGTCTTTATCGCCCTGATATTACCGGGCTTACTTAAGAATAATAAACTTACCTTAAGAAAAAGAAATGCTTAAAATAGTTAATATAAAAAAGACCTTCAACCCCGGAACTGTTAATGAAGTAAAAGCTCTTCAGGGCATTTCACTGGAAATTGAAGATGGAAGCTTTGTTTGTGTATTAGGGACAAACGGCTCAGGTAAGTCAACCCTTTTAAATGCAGTCGCCGGAACGTTTATAATCGATGAAGGCTCAATAATATTGGACAATAATGACATTACTAAATGGCAGGAACATAAAAGGGCTAAACTAATAGGAAGAGTTTTCCAAAATCCTTTCAGCGGAACAGCTCCTAATATGTCAATTCAGGAAAACCTTGCTTTGGCTATTAAACGCGGAAAAACCAGAGGTATTGGTTGGTGCTTGCCAAAAGCTATCATCGATGATTTTAAGAATGTAGTTAAACCTCTTAATATGGGTCTGGAAAACCGTCTTGAAAACCAAATAGGTAAGTTGTCAGGCGGCCAAAGACAAGCATTAACTCTTTTGATGTCAACACTTTTGAAACCAAAATTACTCCTTCTTGACGAACACACTGCTGCCCTTGATCCAAAAACAGCCAGCAAGGTAATCGACTTTACTCAGCAAATAATCAATAAAGATAAACTTACTACTTTAATGGTCACCCACTCAATGCAACAAGCTGTTAATCTTGGTGATAGGATTATCATGATGCATCAGGGCAAAATTGCTTATGACTTTAAAGATGAAGATAAAAAGAGACTAAAAGTCAATGACCTTTTAAAATTATTTGATGAATTAAGACAAAAAGACCACATTGATCCTACAGTTGCAAACCTTATAGAAGAAATTTACATCTGATGAAATCAGCAAAAAAAATCGGGATAGCAATTTTTGCTTTGTTATTGACATCAGCAATTCTATTGCTTTTTGATTTAGATAACCGTAAAAATATTAAGCAAAAACATGTCCAGATAGCTGTTTTCAAAATGGCATCACGTGTTGTCCTGGATAACGCTGAAAAGGGAGTACTTGATGCATTAAATGAAAATGGATTTATTGAAGGAAAAAACTGTAATATCAAAAAGTTTTCTGCTGAAGGAGATATGCCAACTGCCAATATGATTGCAAATAACATTGTCAGTAGTAAATTCGATTACGTAATAACAATCAGTACCCCCGCCTTGCAAATAATGGCCAATGCCAATAAAGAAGGTAAAGTAACCCATGTTTTTTGCTCAGTAACTGACCCTTATGCTTCAGGAGTTGGAATTACAGGAAAAGAAGGGCATCAGCATCCCAAACATCTTGTAGGCATTGGAACATTTCAACCAGTCGAAGAAGCTTTCGAGATTGCAAAACAAATGAATCCTGATCTTAATAAGGTAGGCACAGTTTGGTGCCCAAGTGAAGTATGCTCTGAGGCCTGCTTAAAGCTGGCAAGAAAAAAATGCAAAGAACTTGGCATTGAATTACTTGAAGCAAGTGTGGAAAGTCCCACTCAAATATTGGAATCAGCAATGTCGCTTACCGCCAGAGGAGTTGAAGCATTATGGCTGGGAGGTGATAACGTGGTAGAATTAGGTGTAGACCAACTTATTAATGCCGCAAATAAAGCTCAGATTCCTCTTTTTATTAATAACCCGCTGATTGTATATGGAAACGTACTTTTCGGCTTAGGTGCTGAATATTATGAAGTAGGCCATTTAGCCGGAGAAATGGCATCAGATTTAATGAAAGGCAAAAAGACTACTGAAATTAAAATCGAAAATGTAGTACCCCAAAATCTTAAAATAAATAAAGATGCACTTAAGAATATAAAGGGAAAATGGGAAATCAGCCAATTCGAAAATTAAACCTCTTAAAGACTGGAAAGCCGAACATGCCTTAATATTTCACCTGCCTGAATAAAGGTTCCGTTTGAACAACCGGTAACATTGCAAAAGGTTATTGCTTCATTAAAATTTAACTTTGGAGTTAGTCCAACAACAACCATCTCTGCCCCCGGACTACAATTACAATTTACTAGCTTTTCAAACATCACTCCGCAGTGTGGACAATATAATTCATCTTTTACACCACTAATCAATTCTCCCTTTAGTATTATTTTATCAAAATCGCCTTCAATAGCTGAAATAACAAATTCGCCTTCAGCTCCTTCCCTTTTGAATTTTAACCTCAACCCCGGAAAACCATTGATTAAATTTTCCTTATCAACAATATTGCAACCATTTGGACAAAAGGCTTCAGTAACTTCGTACCTGACTTTATTCTCAATTTGCTTTCTATTCCTTAAACGCTGTTCTCGCTCATTCAACGGAATAACCAACCTGCCGTCTTTACCAAATCTTGCCATAAATCTTGAAATTAAAACATTAATACAATCCTTCTGCAAAATACATTTTAATTTTGTTTTTAATATATGTTGCATTAATAAATAAGTGATTTTCTTATTACTGTTAAATTGTTGTTTACTAAAAGAGACAAGCTGAATTTGATAGTTCTAAAAATCAATCTGATATCAAAAAATAAAATAATCTTTCTTTTAGTAGTAATGAAAAATATAAATCTCAACCATACCAAATACTTACCAAATACTACCCAAATACCATAAGAAAAATTTCTTATGGTATTTGGGTAGTATTTGGTAAGTATTTGGTACCTTCTTGCTTTATCCTGTCC
>JAGODU010000229.1 GCA_017998095.1 Prolixibacteraceae bacterium
AAAGCATCAGGGAATATGAAGAGTTTTTCTCCGGCTGCAAACTTCACGCGAATGTGTTTGCCTGCTTTATCGAACTTTGTAACTATACCATCACCGAAACTCTTATGCTTAACAGCATCACCTTCCGAAATATCAGGTATAACAAACTCTTCTGTTTTCTCATCGGTCTTCGAGATGGTATCATAAGGATTCTTATACTCTGCTACTTTCGTCAACGGAGGTTTAATTCCATATTGTTCGGTAACATATATCGTAGCAGTTGGTTTTGGCTCAGGCTTTGGTACAGCTGAAACAGACTTAGCATTTTTTTCAATTGCTTCCTCGAAGGTCGATTTGATGGATTCCATTGTAGCCTGTTGATTATAGAACAGCCTATCATACTCTTCACGTTTAATGACGGTATCCCAACCACCGATATCCTTATCTTCATGTTTGTTGATACCAGTATAGGAAAGGCTGCTGTCTTCATAACGCTTGAACTTAAAAATGGCATCGTTCATAAGGCTTGCATTAAATACACCAAGGCTGCAAAGAAGTTCAAAGTCCTTAACATTTAAGCCCGTTACCTTTTTGAACAACCCCGGTTCAAGCTGAGTTATAACATCTCTGAGTGACCGCTCGCGATAATCGGTAAGGTACATAAATATTGGAATGCGGGTAGCAAACTTGATAAGCTTTTCTTGAATCTGCTTCCGAAGGGACTTGTATTCCTTTTCCTCTTCTGAAATTTCCTTTTTCTCCTTCGGAGTCATCTTCTCGGCATCTTTCTTGGCTTTCTTTACCGCTTCTGACTTGTTGATGATAGTCTGAATATCCTGATTCAACGAGCGGAAACCTTCAATGCTCATAAGAGCATCAAGAGCTTCTTTGTCATTCATTAGGCGTTGCAGGGTGTCATTATCGACATTAACCAGTAGCGCAGATTCCCAGCGCTTAGCAAGTAGAGTAGCGGACGTCCCAGCCATTGCGATGTCGAGAATGTCCTGTGCATTAATTTGCCTCATGGTGCTACCGTCGTAGGCCAACACTGGCAGAAAATTAATGAACTCCGCTACCTTCTTTTCAGGATTGCTCTCGTCCACATTCAAACGGCAAGAATAGTCAGCAATCTGACGCAGTGCCCTGTCCAAAGCAAAGTCAAAGACATAACATTCCTCTTTCATAATCAGGTCTTTACCTTCTTCATCTTTAACTACCCATGGAGATTGGACCCGGAATGCCGCCTGGAAATAAGTCTCTGGACTATTAAGGTTGCGTAACATGAATATGCCTGTCCACGGCTTTACAGTAACACCAGTAGTTAGCTTGCCACAGGTGAGAGTGATTGTATATGTCTCCAATGGATTTCCCATGGCATGTAGTATCGGGTAGAGAGCATCCAAACCGATATAATAGTGCAGAAATTGATACAATTTAATTATTTTAAAAAGTGTTATGTTTAGGGGTGTGCAAACTCAAAAAGGGGTGTGCATATTTTATTTGTTCGAGAAAATAGCAGGGTAAATAAGCACAAAAATGCCTAGCCGAAAAAAGAGTCAGGCATTTTTGATTCACTTATTTTGATTACTCATTATGAATTGCAGTGCCTATAGCATAATCAGAAATATTGACAATACCCATATTGCCTTGCCTTCACAACTTTCACAACATATATTACCAGGTTTATAAAACATTGTTCTAATTACTGCTACTTGTGATACACTCCATAAAACGATGAAAAATTGCTGCTGCCTGAGCTCGCTCTGCATTGCCTGCCGGCATTAGTTTGTTGCCATCGCCCTGAATCAGCTTTTCAAAACTTGCCCAAGACATAGCATCATCTGCCCAATTTGAAACTTCACCAAAATCCGTAAATTTGGATAAATCAGCTCTTGATGCTACGTCATAACCTTTATATTTAGCATAATTCACTAAAATTACAGCCAGCTGCTCCCTGGTAATTGGGTCTTCGGGACCAAATTTTCCGTTGCCATAGCCTTTCACGATTTCATTCTTTGCTGCCCAAGCCACAGCATTTGCATAATATTTTCCTGATTCCACATCGATGAATGTATTATCTTCAGATGACGGTGACCCTTCTAATCTATAAAGAATGGTTACAATCATACCTCTTGTAGTAATTCCGTGAGGATCGAAAGTGGTACTGCTTGTTCCATTCATCAGCCCTTTTTCAAATGCCCACATAACATCATTTGCGAACCAGTCATTTTGTGAAACATCTGTAAAAGGAATTTCTTTATCATAGCTTTCCGGTTTTTCTAATTCTTCCTTAACTTCCTCAATAAACCTAGCTGTGATTGTATGAGCTTTGGATATTTCTTTAAATATATAGTTGCCTACAGCACCTAGGCTTTTTCCGTCTACTATTACATCAGAAATTATATAACCTTCATTTGCTGTTACTGTAAATTCTTTATCTTTACCTTCACCAACAGAAATATTTCCGGATGGTGAAATTTTTCCACCTTTTTCTGCTTTAGCTGTAATGGTGTAGTATCTGTATGAACTGCCACCGCCTCCACCATAACCGCTGTCTTCTCTTGTAATATCAATTGTATAAGTTTTTAAAGTTTCGCCGTCTTCAGCAGTGACTAATAGAGTTATTAAATTGCTGCCTACATTCAGCGGTATTGTTTTGCTATTTCCAGAAACACCGTTTATTTTTACTGTTGCAGTTTCTGAAACAGCAATTGCTGTGACTGTAGTGCTGCTAATGCTGTTGCTGACACTTGAAGTATAATTCAAAGTCCCTGAGTTAAAAGCCGGTGTTAAGTTTATGTCTGTTAATGAAATGCTTGACAATGAGGCTTCACTTGACGTTTTTTCTACAATCGTAAAAGGTAGAACCAACACCGATGATACAGCACCACCTGCATCAACTGCATAATAGTTTAGAGTATGACTACCAGAAGATAAAACTCCCTTTAATGGTGATAGGGTTATGTTGACTGTACCCGGTACTACAGAAAAATTATATGACTGATTTGGTGCAGCATTATCAATATAGCTATACAACAGCGTATTTGGTGTACTTTCATAATCTGTAACATTTATAGTAAAAGGATAGTTCTGGCCAAAATAAACTGTGGTGTAATTCCAGTCAGAAGTTAAAACTGGTTTCTGATTTTCAACAGGAACATAGCTTTCTCGATTAATGTTAATTGTATATGTCTTAGAAGTTTCACCGTCTTCAGCAGTAACCACTACTGTAAATAAATTGCTTCCTACATTCAGTGGTACTTCTCTGCTATTGCCAGTAGTACCGTTAATCTTCACTGTTGCAGATTCTGAAGCAGAAATTGCTGTAATTGTAGTACTGCTAATGTTGTTTGTTACATTAGCTGAATAGCTTGTTACAGAAGCATCAAAAACCGGTGTTATTGTCATGCCTGAAGCTGACAGACCTGATAAATCTGCATCATCGGAAAGTGATACATGAGGGAAACCCTGCCATGCAAGAGCCGGATAACCATCATTATCAATTGCGTTAATAGTCCATACATCGGGGAATGACCAGTTATTATAGGTTGAAATTTGTTTCATTTCATCAGTTGATTTTGGTGTTCCCTTACCAATATCAGACGTTCCAGATAAATCTGCATCATAATAACTGTTTGATGTAATTGTACCTGAATAAATCATACCTGTTAGACCACCCACATTTAAACCGGATGCTGCAATACTACTTGCTGCATAACAATTAGAAACAGTACCCCAGTAATTTGCTCCAAACATTCCTCCTACAGATTTATCATTTGGAGATGAGATAGATAATCTTGCGTAGCTATTTTTAACTTCAGCAACAAAACCATTGGCAGACTCAATAACTCCCACGAGTCCACCAGTATTATTATTTGAACTGCTTACACTACCAAGGGCACAACTTTCCGATAATAATCCACCTTGCAATGTACCAACAAGTCCTCCCGTACGCTGAATACCGGTAACATCACCGGTGGAACTGCACCTTACAATTGAATTAGCTGCATTTCCGGAATTATTTGTTGAGTAACCCACCAAACCACCAACAGACTCTTGTGTTCCAATTACAGTCATTGAGGAATGGCAGTCTTCTAATAAACCATTGTGACTCATGCCAACCAGTCCACCCAACTGCCCGGCTCCACTGATTGACCCAGATGTGTTACATCCTTTAATTAGGCCTCTGTTTTCTCCAACTAAAGCACCAGAATGATATCCTGCTATTATGCTGACACCCTCCAGATTAATATCTTCTAATGTTCCATTTGCACCTATAACTGCGAAAAGTCCTGCCCAGCTTATGGAAGAGGAAATACTTAACTCAGAAATACTGTAGCTTTGTCCATTATAATAACCTTCGAATGGCAGATTAGTATCATAGTAATTGCCTCTCCATCCTATTGGAGTCCATACTGTTGTTATCTCAATATCATTTGTCTGAATGAAATATTTACCTATAAAGGAGTTATCAGCTGTAGTTTTTTGAGCTAATTCAAATAAATCATCCTCTGTTGAAATTAAGTAGGGATCTTCTTCTGTTCCTACACCACCTGAGAATGGTCCACTCTGCGGGGCAAAGTGGATATTCTTCCATATAGCCCAGTCATCAATGTCATTGGCACCGGCGTCCACAGAAAAGAACAATTCATCACCTTCAGTATACGGAATTATCAAGTCAAAACTTACAGGCGTTACTCCGGGAGTTGCTTCCCATAAAGGAGAAGAATAACCGTCTTCACCTTTGTAGATATAAAATCTGGCAGATCCTTTGGTGTCCATTTGAGTGCTGCCTGTTACCCTCACCCAGCCGAAATCACCGTTTAGAGTAGTGCGGATGACACTGTCTCTTTCAAATCCGACCTGATTTAAAGCTGAAGGATCAGCTTTAATGATTTCATTTGCTTTATCGCCAATCATTACAAGAGGAAGATTCCAAGGTGTTCCAGTTGTTTTGAACGTATAGTCTCCGAAGTAATCAAGATTATAATAAGTACTGTTTTCATCCCGTGATTGCAGATAAATTCCGTTTTCTCCCTGAGCAGATTTTGGAAAAAAGTCGGTCATTTTTGTTTCACTTGTTTGAATAAGTTGTGGAATCTCCGGCATTTCAGCCACTGTGACTCCCTGAACGGCGTTAAAGGTAGTAGCTGCGCCAGACAGGACTTGAACCGGTGCAACATCTCCGCCGTCTGTCAAATTAAAGGCGGTGACTGAGTTATTATTTGCAACATAAAGCTTGTTATCGGCAATGTGAAACTCTCGCGGCGTGCCCAGAAGGGTGTTGCCACCAGCAATTATCCGTTTGGGCGCAACGTTGCCGCTGTCGGTCGTGTTGAACACCTTTATTGCATTGTTGCCGGAGTCGGCAATGTATAATTCCCCATCGGATATAGCGACCCCATATAGATTTCCTGAAAATCCAGTACTAGTACCTGATATGGTACGGAGAAGTTCACCGGTGACATTGTTATAAACGTATACTGCAGATTCTCCATATGTAGTTACAAACAGCTCATTTCCGGACACAGCCAGTGTCATGGTGTTGCCTTTTGCGATTGTGCGCTTGGGTGTGACGGTGCCGCTGTCTGTAATGTTATAAACCGTAATATTACCGCTATAATTGGCTACATATATCTCACCTGTGACCGGGTCGAAATCAAAGCCGGAAGGATAAGACATACCGCCAATGATTCTTCTTACAGGTGTAGTATCGCCTGAAGCCAGCGGATCAAATATTTCTATAGCATGTGCTTCGTGATTTAATACATATAGCTCC
>JAGODU010000230.1 GCA_017998095.1 Prolixibacteraceae bacterium
GGTACTTTAACAAATAAAATTAGGTAACCAAGTAATGAAGCCAGACAAATTTTGAGTCAAAATTAAACTAACATCAAAAATTTACATCAAAATTTATCTCGTCAGATCTATGGCCGTTAGGCAGACTTGACAAAAATGTTTATTTAGGTACTTTAACAAATAAAATTAGGTAACCAAGTAATGAAGCCAGACAAATTTTGAGTCAAAATTAAACTAACATCAAAAATTTACATCAAAATTTATCTCGTCAGATCTATGGCCGTTAGGCAGACTCGACAAAAATGTTTTTTTAAATAGTTTAGTTAATTAAATTAGGTAACCCAGTAAATAAGCATTAGTCCAATAAGAATTAGCCAATAGATTATTCAAAGTATATTTGATTGACTGTTTAGTCAAAATAAACGCCAGGTCAAGCTTATGTTAAACTGCCGAAAGCATCCATTGGGGAAATTCATTTTTGATAATGTACTATTTGAGTCTTATACTTATTACTGTATTCTTATTTATGTATCTTATTATGTATATGTTATACTATGTATATTATGTATTTATATGCTTACTTAATTGTTGCGGGGGGCAAAATATTAAAGCAATGCATAAATTAATTACTATAATATATATTAAACCTCCCCCCCGCTTATTTTTTTTTTACTTAATGCGGGGGGAGGTATTATTATAGGAATAAAGCGAAAGAATAGTTCATAATCCCCAATAGATGTATTAAATATGCTATTTCAGAAAGACAAAAGGTTAGTATTAAATTTAGGTGTAGTTATTATAGAACAATTATGGTTATATATTGAATATGGTTATATATTAAAGTAAAATGCGGGGGGAGGGGGACCCCGCATCTTCTTACCTTCCGGATTAACGTGGATGCAAGATTTATAGGAACCCGCTCTCAAATGTGGAGGAATAATATGATGAGTTTAAGTTTAATATTGATATCCGCCATATGTGCAATTTTCAATGTGTACATGTGGTATAAAGAAATCACATCATTAAGATTAATCCAATTCTTTATGGATTTAGCTGGTACTCTATTGATTATATTACTATTTGCTGGTGCAGGTAGTACAGTTTCAGGTTTTGCTATTTCCATGATAATCTCGGCAGTATGGAGCATAATATCCGAGATAGAAAATGCCAAGAGAAAAAAGAAGAAACTTGCAAAACAAAGAGCAAAACTTGCCAAGAAGGAGGCATCAATATGAAAATAAGAACCTCTATAGGCAAGTTTAAGAACATAATCATAGATATCCCTGTGTCTAATGGAGACTATCCATGGGAGTTAAAACATCTCATTACAGTTAGACGTAATGAGGATAACAACCCTGAGATATGCTCCACAGCATCACAGGAAATCCTGGATGCTATAAAGGCCAATAGTAAATTTCTTACAAGGTTATCTCAAAGAACAGGGATAACTGAGGAAGAATTAGTATTGGCCGTGAAGAGACTGATCATGCGGGTAATAAATAATTCTAGTATATTTTATTACGGCCCCGCAGATGATCATGTCTACATCAAGGGATATGATCCTACTGATAAAATAGACGACTTGAGAGAATTAGCCAGGTATGTTGATCTAACATGCGCTGGTGGAGATAATATGTTCAAGAAAGGGATACTTAAGAAGAACCATACATGGGCTGACATATATCTTAATATCCCATTCAGGCGATTTATGTCCCTCAATAGATTTCCTCTGATGCGGGGAATAGATAAATCTCTTGAGTTTATTAATCCTGAGAGCCCCGTTGTAATTGATCAGGATCAAATAGATATTAACCTGATCAAGACGGTGAATATATTCAGAATCAGAGGTAATATCCCAGGCACCGAAGAAGGTGCTTGCATAATATCAAAGTCATGTGCAAAAAAGCTTAGGGCAGTAAAGAAATACTGTACAACCAAAGATCCTGGGTTTATTGCACCAACTAAAGTAACAAAAACAACCTTGATTTCATCCCAGGAAGTAGAAGTATTCAAGGGTGAAAGAATATGGGATTTTAGGATTGGAGATAAAATCATTGATGCTCACAGCAATAAGTCTATAGCATCTCTTATCGTTCCTGACGAAGAGATGCCTTTAATAAACGGGAAACGAGTAGAAATGATCTTCAATCCTAATATAGAGAAAAGATGTAATTTCTCTACGGTAATTGAAGAAAGACTAAGCAATTGTTCAGGGCCGTACCCAATTATCTGTACTAATCCTGAGGCAGTGTTAAACTGTCCTAGTAATGTAACATATGTTACATTCAGAGGGAAAGAGTACAGAGTATCATATGGGACTACTAAGTTCTATAGGCCAGACCAAATTGCAGCGGAGAAATTTCAAATCACAAACCTAACCTTAGGTGATGCGTGGTTGAAATTTTACTGTGGCAATAAGGAACTACTAAAGAAGATCATGGCACGAACAGATCAGGACGTTTCATTAGATCTTCTTAACCAGACATTCAAAGCTCTACGAATGGTTAAGAAGACAAATAGTATAGAGTATGATCCAAAGTATAATCCTTCAGTAGGACCTGAGTATTATCTTATAACAAAGAAGTTGGATCGTACTAAGATATCTACAGGATTTGATGAGCCGCAAAATGAAACGGTACTTGACCCAATTACAACAATGATGCATTCATATGTTGTAGTTGGTAAAACAAACATTATTATGCCGGCAAGGCCATTTACTGTCATCGATGGAAAGATAATAGTCGATCCAATCAGAGCGGCGTTTAATAGAATCATAGCAGAGCTCCAATCGATTCAAAAACGTAACCTCGTTAGGTACGTTAATGAATATAAGAGTACTCTTGAGAAAAGTCTCAAGGGTAAAAATGGAGCTATCTATAACACGGTATATCCAAGGATACCATGCATATATGGAGTTGCGTATAATGCTGATATTGCCGAAGATGAAATCCTCCTTCCTAGAGGAGTAACATCCGAGGAATATGCAACTGTAATAAGGATGCCTGTGCACGGTATCCATAACGTCAAACTTCTTAAAGTAAGAAATACCGATGGCCCCGCAAAGGCTATTGGTATTAATTATAAGACTATGAAAAGCATGGATGGTGATTTCGACGGAGATTGTTTAACTGTAATACCTCATCCAAAAGATGAGGCAGAGTTACTCTTAAGAGAGCAGAAGTATAATTCTTATGTTGATATCGAGTCTAAAGTAGACATTGATAAGACCCCATTCATGCGGGGACTAACCGATGATGAGATTATCGACGGCCAGATAGTTGCGGCTAAACGGTTTTATAATATTAAGAGGCTGACAGCTATGGGTGCGGCCATAGCTATTAAGATAAGAGATAACGCACTATCTGAGCAACTGAATCTAGATGCTTTTCATTTATATGGTAGAATCTACCATTATATAGCACAAGCTGCGCTAAATGAAAAGCATAATAACTCAAATCAAATGTCCCCAGTAGAAAAACTTGTTGTCTCATATCCGAGAAATAGACAACAAGTTATTAAAGCGATACATGAGTTGTTTCAAGGTGACACCGAAGCAGAGAAAGCATTCATCTCTGAAATGAATCGACCTGCTAAGCTAACTCTACTTCAAGCGATAAAGTTCAAAGATGATTTGAGGACAAAACCTATAATCATTGATGAACTTGCAAAATTAATTTATGGAGGTGACGCATAATGAAACTTACAGTTTTAGGTGAAATGATAAGGAAAAAGGCATTTGAGTATCCTGTTAATGGAGACACCATTAACTATGAGGGTACTCAGTACCATATTAAATGTCAAAATATTGCCGGGTCATCAAACCTGGCAATACTGTGTCAGAAAAAACTAGTCGACCCCCGCAACGTTGGTTGGGTATGGGTAATAGACAACGGTGGTCGAAGAAAATGGATTTGTAAGTACGAGATTAAAGATGGTGAGTTCTTCATAGTTAAGCCAAACGAAGAACTACCATGCGAAAAAGAAAATAAGTAATTTTCCCAATGGATGCTATAGGGCATAGGCCCCTTAGCATCTATTGGGGGATATGATTTAATATCCGAATTAATTGGAGGACAAATGAGGTCAACATTCAGAATCGTAAGAAAAATTAGATATTTCATACCAGATATTGTTAAGTTCCCTGATGGAAAAAGGGGACTTATTATATATGGATTTAACAATAGTGAAAGTGGCATGTACATTATTGTATACGAAAGCTTTATAAAGTTATCCGTCGACAATGTTACTTTTATAAGATGGATAGCTAAGTCGCCGAGCATAAAATTAGTTACTGATCTTGGCGAAAAACAAATTAGTAATCTAGATGCAGAGCTACGAAATAATTATGCAATAATTGACATTACTGAATTGTATGAAGTTTTATGTCAAGTTTCTGAGGTAGCAGTGAGGATTGATGATATTGTATACAAATTTCGTATACCTGCCAAATTATTTTATAGGATTTACAAAGGAGAATAAGATGAATATAATGAAAATTATCAGTGTTGTATTTATAATATGTATATTATATGTTCTTGGTTCTTATCTTGGATTTAAGATAAGACGATTTTTAGTAAAGAAAAGCAATAATAAAATTCTTGGAGCATGGCATTTAACAATAAATAGGAAGCTCCTTAAAACCATGTTACTTTTAGGAATGAATATAAACCCTGAAAGTGTAAAAAATGGATATAAAGCAGACATGAATTTGCTGCTTATTTACGATGGAGCAAATATCTATGGTAGCCTTAGCAACTTGTCAGAAACCAGAAATGATAACATTGAATTGCATTTGTTGGTTTCTGATAAACTGTATAAGGACATAGTATTAAATAATATTAGGTCACCATTGAAGACAACGTTATCGAAAAATTTTGATGACATATCTTCAAAGTGCGAGTGTAACTATGATTTCTATGTCTACGATAATTGTATAGATTACAATATCACTTCGTTGATACAAAGTATCAACAAAGTAAAGAGCAAAAGAATATTTATGACTCTAGGAAACCAAACCTACCAATTTAACATTGGTAGGTTAGACAAAGAAATAAATAAGCTCCTGAAGGAGGTTGTATGAGTACAAAAAGTGCCATCGTTTATACAGATGGCGCATTCTTTGATGTACATAACGTTGGAGTTTATGCATTCGTGGTTCTTGCTGGAAACGAGGATGTTATATACAGTGACTCGAACTTTGTTCCTAGTAAATATAACAAATCTCGTCAAATTGGTGCTGAGTTACTGGCAGTTATAAAGGCTATTGAATATTGTGTAAAAAACAAGGTCAATTTAATTGAACTTTACACTGACTTCATTGGCCTTCAGAACTGGTTGACAGGAAAATGGAAGATCAAGGCAGAAGTTGTCAGCTTAATGGTGAGTCAAATTAGCAAACTCACCAAGGATAATAATATAAAACTATCTATCCACCATGTCGACGCTCATAGCGGAGACAAATGGAATGAGGTAGCTGACAAAATGTGTCTTGCAACTTTAACAAAATCAAAAAGTAGGATGCGGGGGTAGGGGCCCCCCGCATCTCCTCAGATTTTTACCCCCGCAAAAAAATATGGAGGATATCATGAGAAACGAATATGATGGTCAACAGCCAACTACCCTAAAGGGTAGTGGCTTGTAGGAAACTACAAGTCGGTTGATTAGCCTAAGCGAAAGCTACGTTATCCAAGAATGATATAGTTATCTTGGGATGCTTCACTAGTCCCATGC
>JAGODU010000231.1 GCA_017998095.1 Prolixibacteraceae bacterium
GGTGAATTGGAAAAAGAAAAACTCCTTATTAGATATCGAAATAATTGTCAATTTCTTCTCTAACTTCTTTAATCAGTTTTTTCTTTTCATCTTTCAATTCAAATGCTTCTTTTACTAATTTTGTGATTTCATCAATAGAATTTTTATCTAAAATAGGTATTTGTATGTCAATAATATGATTTGAAATTGTTGGTATTGTTGATTGTATTACGGTGTATCTTTCTGCTTGGTATCTTGCTACTTCTTTAATAGTCAAAACTAAAAATAAATATTCTGGTGTTAAATTATATTTTTTTGCTTCTGCCTTTAATCTTAATCTTTTAATATGACTTTGAATAATTACTTTATCCTGTGGAGTTAGCATTGCTACAAGTCCGATTTTACCATCATTGTTAAATAACACATCGCCAGCTTTAATGTCTTGTTTTAATTCTTGATAAATTTCTTCTGGAATATAAAGACCCGGGCGTCGATCTGAAGGATCTGTCAAACCGAGAGAAGACAGCCCTGATCGGCGTCCTGAAGCATGAGCATCCGCTGAAAGCCCTGCTGGATGGGCTTGGCTTTTCGAGAAGCAGTTACTATTACCAACGCAGGGCGCAGAGCTTGGCAGGGAAGTACAAGGCGCTCAAGAGCCATATCGTCGAGCTGTTTGGCGTGAACAACTATTGCTACGGCTATCGCCGCATCCATGGCTTGCTAGCCCAGGAAAGGACGAAGGTATCGGAAAAGGTCGTGCGGATGCTTATGAAGGAGGCCTGCCTCGCTGCCCAGCCAAAACGCAAGCGTAAGTACAGCTCCTATCAGGGCGAGATCACGCCAGCGCCGGAAAACCTCCTCGAACGGAACTTCCATGCCGATGCACCGAACGAGAAATGGCTCACGGATATCACCGAGTTCCATATCCCAGCCGGAAAGGTTTACCTTTCACCGGTCGTAGACTGCTTCGACGGGATGCTCGTGAGCTGGACCGTGTCTACTCGTCCGGATGCTGAAATGGTCAATACGATGCTCGACTTAGCGACCGGCACGCTGCATGATGGTGAATATCCGATCATCCACTCAGACCGCGGTTGCCATTACCGTTGGCCGGGCTGGCTTGAACGGATCAAGAAAGCAGCGCTGGTACGATCGATGTCGAAAAAGGGTTGTTCACCGGACAACGCCGCGTGTGAAGGTTTCTTTGGCCGGATTAAAAATGAAATGTTCTATAATCGGACATGGATCGGGGTCACCATAGACTCATTCATTGAAACGCTGGACAAGTATCTTCATTGGTACAACAATAAGCGAATCAAGATGTCGCTGGGAGGTATGAGCCCGGTTCAATATCGATTGAGCTTGGGGCTAGCACCTTAAAGTGTCCAAGAAAATGTCCGCACCCCCTTCCAGGGAAAAGCAGTTGACTTTAAACATCAGCAAGAACGAGAGCAACCAGTGACTGTCTGTGCACGTTCTCCCCCGAGGCTGGAATTGGTTTCGATATGATACCCAAAAACGAAGTTTATGTGGAACAAGATAACACCTCGAAATCGGAGTTTATACGGCTTCGTGGGGGAGTTATATCTTTAAGCTTTGTCACATTGGCGCGAATCTGGGCTTGACGGCAGAAATAGACTGGGAATATACTCCAATTAGTCGGTGTTGTCGAAAATTTTTGATTGGAGCAGTTGTTTGGGCTGAGGAAACAGTCGTAGTTCGGGGTAACGGCCGAATTTCGACGCAAAACCGAAAAATACCCGAAATGACAGTTCCTATCAGTATCAGTTTTCGACGCAAAACCGAAAAATACCCGAAATGACAGTTCCTATCAGTCAAAAAAATCGGCATTGACAAACGATAAAATGACTATTTTTGTAAAAAAGAAAAGGAAATATAATGACACTTTGGAATAACGATACCGAAATTCAATTTTTTACTGAAGCTCTAAAGAATTTTGCTTCTCCAGAACAATTATTTTATCAACTGAAATCAGGATACTTTGCTTATGTACGTAAAGGTTCAGATGCAGAAGGTCAGACTCTACAAAGTAGAAACTCCCTAATAGGACAATTTACTGAAAAATGGTGTAAAAAAATCTTTGAACCGATTGCAACAGAACTTGGACTTTTCGCTGTTAATAGTGTAGTATGCGATGAACTTGGATTATCAAAACAATCAAGTGCAGATCTTGCTTTTTGCACAACAAATAAAACTTTTCAACAATCAGAAAATATAAAACTAATTTTTGAAATTAAAATGAGTATTGTTTCAAATTACAAATACGCTTATCCAAATAATATTGAATATATTGGCGACTATAAACAACACAAAGGAAATCCATCATTACTTCGTTCGGACTCAATGCTTAAAGCCATTGGAAAATCAATCAATATTCGTGTTTCAGGTATCGCTTCAAGAAAAATCCCTATAATTGTTTTAGGTAACAGTCCGATAACCGATAGCTATATAAAAAAAGTAGACTTTCTTAAAACTTCGGGAGTAATACAAGGGTTTTGGTCTTTAAACCCTAATCCTACAAATTCTGACTACATTAAAAAAACACCGAAATTAGGTTTCCAAACGATTATAAACAAAGAGCAACTATTAAATAATTGCAAAGAACTTTTAACCAATGATATGAACTACTTTTCTTCAATGATTTCAAAAATGAAACTTGGAGAAATTATAAAAATTGCAAGTCAAGAAAACTCAGACATTGCAAAAGCAGAGAAATTTTTAACTTTAATCCGAGGATGAAATGAAAAGACCAAAGGGAACAGAAACAAGTGCTTTCGGAACGAATGGGAGAATTAACCACGATAGCTCAAAATTTTATAATTCTAAACTTTACAAAGATTTTGTTGATAAGAAAATTTTTGATAAAAAAGAAAATGTTTTTCCTAAAGAATTTGAAAATAAATTTATTTTAGGTACGGCAGAGAATATGAAAGAACTGCCCGATAACTCAGTTCACTTAATGATTACTTCACCACCTTATAATGTTTCAAAAGAGTATGATAAAGACTTGTCATTAAATGAATATTTACAACTCTTAGAAAAAGCTTTTAGAGAAACTTATAGAGTTTTAGTAAATGGTGGCCGTGCTTGTGTAAATGTTGCTAACCTTGGGAGAAAACCATACATACCTTTGTCTGATTATATTTCTAAAATGATGATAGATATTGGTTTTAATATGCGCGGAGAAATTATTTGGAATAAAGCCGCAAGTGCAAGTCCATCGACTGCTTGGGGTAGTTGGCAAAGTGCAGCAAATCCAATATTAAGAGACATACATGAATATATTTTAGTTTTTTCTAAAGGTGATTATAAAAGAGAAAAAGGTTCAAAAGAAAACACCATTTCAAAAGAGCAGTTTATGGAATGGACAAAATCTATTTGGACAATGAATGCAGAAAGTGCAAAAAGAATTGGACATCCTGCCCCATTTCCAGAAGAATTACCTTATAGATTAATACAGCTTTATTCTTTTAAAGATGATATAGTTCTTGACCCATTTATGGGTAGTGGAACAACAGCAGTAGCAGCTTTAAAGTCAGACAGAAAGTTTGTGGGTTATGAAATAAGTAAAGAATATATTGAACTTGCAGAGAAAAGGATTATGCTGAGCCCAACGGCTAGGACCACTACAGAAAAAGAATAAGGTGGACTATCCTACAAGAAGGAGAGACCACCATGAGAAAGCGGTTTGATGAGCAGTTCAAGGCAACGGTAGCTCTTGAAGCAGTCAAAGAAGAGCAAACCCTGCAGGAGTTGGCTGAGAAGTACCAAGTGCATCCCAACCAGATCAGCGCATGGAAGAAAAAGCTTTTAGAGCAATCTGCAATCCTCTTCGAACGAAAGAACAAGAAGGATGAAGAATACGCGCAGCTGAAAAAAGAGAAAGACGAGCTGTTTCGCCAGCTTGGTGAGATGCAGTACCAGAACGAGTGGCTAAAAGATGATATGATTTCCTGTGTGCATCGGCTATGGTATGCTCGGGTTTGACGGAACTCGGGAGCCGGCGGCAGGCAGATATTTTTTTGTGAGGCATTTGACCTCGGTTAAAAGATTATGCCCCACGCTGGCCGTCGAAGATCAGGGTGCAGGAACATGCTGCGGCGCGTTCACTGCGAATAGAAGAATGTAATACCACGATGTACCAACAAAGACTTCCGGCTCCGACTTTTAGTATCGGAGGTGCAGGAACATGGAAAGCACAGGAAAGAGATTCTTAGGAATCGATCTATCAAAACGAACCTACGAAGCAGTGGCAATGACGGCAGAAGCACAAACGATTACCCGATGGAACGGGAAACTTGACCCGCGCGGTCGGAAATGTCTCATGGACAAGCTCAGTCCTGGAGATATTGTGGCGCTCGAAGCAGGGACTGCTTCATTCAAAATTGCGAAAGAAATGCAAAGCAAACCAGGGGTACGGGTCATTGTCTTGAATGCCGCCAATCTTGCAATTATTCACGCTTCCCTGAAAAAGACTGACAAAGAAGATGCACTGAAGCTCGCTCGGCTAGTGCAAAAATATTCGCCGGAAGAGCTGCCGGTTGTTCCAATACCAACGGATCAGGAAATGGAGCGCAGAGCTCTGGTTGCCCATGAAACCCGCTTCAGGCAAGATCGGGTACGGTTGATAAACCGACTCCATGCGGTATTATTAAGGGCAGGTTTTCCTGATCATACAAAACGTCAGCTTGGCATTTCTGAATCCCGAGAAAAACTTATCATTGCCGAGCTTGACGGATTTAATCTTGTGGAAGCGATGAATCTCCACCATATGATAGTAGCCTATGAAACAATCCTTGCAGATCTCGATAAGCAAATCAACGATACGGTTGTTGCCTGCGGAAAAGATGCCGAAATCCTCCTTTCAATACCCGGTTTTGGGATCAAAACAACCATGGCGGTTCTTGCCTATGCAGGCGATATGCGACGGTTTGAAAACCCTTCACAATTAGTGAATTATATTGGATTTTCTCCCCGCCTCTATGCCTCGGGAGACATTGAAAGATCAGGATCAATCACCAAACGCGGCAACCCGCAAGTATGATGGCTCTTAATCCAATCAGCATGGTGTATGATCCATTGAAGGATCGATTTGAAGCGATGCTCAAGCGCGGCAAGGCAAAATCTGTCGCCATAGTCGCGCTTGCCCGTAAACTTCTTGAGCTTGTATTCATCCTGCTGACTCGCCAGGAGCAGTATCGTTTCATTGATCCAGATCTTTATGCAATCAAGCTTCGGAGGGCTGGGTTTGCATTTGTTGGAGCCGTGAGCTTTTGACGGAAATCATAGAAAAAAAATACAGACAGCTGTACGGAAAAGATCCCGGCTGATTGAGCCAAAGGAGCCGCGATTGTCCGTTCGTATGCAATGCAGTTTGCTCAGTATTCCTCGCAGCGGCGTGTATTATCGCGCTCATCCGCGCAGAAGGCTTCATGAGCAGTATCATGAAGCAATCAGGCAGATAAGCGAAACAAAGCCGTTTTATGGCTATCGCAAAGTCGCGCTGGAACTGCAAGGACGAATGCCAGCACTCACGGAAAAACAAGTCAGGCGCATTATGCAAAACTTGCATATAAAGCATTACATGCCAAGAGAAACACGAGTTTTAAGCATCCAATGAACCCTATCTATCCGTATCTTTTAAAAGACAAGGAAATCCGGTATCCGAACCAGGTGTGGTC
>JAGODU010000038.1 GCA_017998095.1 Prolixibacteraceae bacterium
AATCTCAAGGTCAGAGAGTATCATGATGGGAGGTATGATAAAATAATACTTTCATGTCCTTGCATAACAGGATCAGTGAGTTTTTTAAGGTGATGCCATTTCCAACTTTTAAATTATCAACCCATGAAAATGCTTGTGCAATAGAGGGATTTGCTGAGGAAAGTACAATTTTCAATCACGAACAGCTGCAATGCAGCTGGACAAAGAAGTCACGTATGTGATTTAATTTTAATAACCCCCGGTGCTAACCGGGGGTAAAATACCCTCTATGGCTTTAAGCCCTGACGGGGCGTGACATTCTGTGATTTTTCCGGGTTATCATGTATCTTGCTTAGGTCTCGTTGTATTATTAACCAAAATTTTAATGCCATGGTAAGCTATCGTCAACTGCTGCATCATTTTGTCTTCAGGATATATATATAATCAATAAGGAGCATCACAAAATGAAATCTTTTGAAGAAGAATATAGAAGTCTTATACAGATGGTGGGTATTAATATTTATGAAAGGTATTTTCCATAGAAGTCACGCTCCCCACAAAAGCAGGGCAGGCTCTTCGGAGCTTAACGTCCGGGGGAATGCTGTACCTCCGGTTTCACCGGAGGTTATTAAAATTCTTCTCTTTCAGAGAAGCTGCCGGCTGATGGATACTCCTTCGGAGCATGTCTTTTCCAGATAGTTTTGCAATGGGAGTATGTCACAGTAATTCTTATGGCCGTATCCTCGGATGTCAGTGTCAGGGCGTTTTGTGACGGGAGTGAGTTACAGTTATCCTTTTGCTCTTGGTTCTGTACGTCAAGGTGAGGTAGTTTTGTGATGGAAAAAGCAGAAGCGTCAGAAGTTAGGAATAAACACAACGAAACGCCAGCAATGTGTATATGCCATAAGAGTTTCACTGGGAATTCAATTTACAAGCATTCAAGCCTCTCAAACAATCGCGTTGACGGACAGGAAACTGCTCCGCAATTCCTTCCTTATTCAACACCTGAAGTCAAAAACCTTCATCGTCTCTCTTCTGTCTTATATATCGCAGCTGTTTATACTGATAAATTGCCAATGCAAATACTACTTAAGTTAGAATAGCCGAGGATAGCATTAGATTTCAGTCGGTTTTTTTAATCTTTTACACAACGAACTGAAAACCCCCATCTTAGAATAAGGTCATAATGTGAATAAACTGAAATATTGCCTGCAATAATAGATCTGGAAAAAGCGGTTGATAAGTTATATATCGTATTTGTCCACCAATAACCAAAGAAGCTCTCATATCCAAATTCTGCGTGTGGACTATAAGGACTGTATGGTTCCCCGCTACGATAACCACCAGGAAGTGCAGTAAAACCTGTTTCATTGGTTATTTCAGGACGGGTGGATTCCCAATGGTATATTCCAGTTTCCATAAGTTTGCCACCCACAGCAGCATCGTCTCCACCAAGGAATTCAATTAAAACTTCCCAATCTTCGTTACTGGATACATGCCATCCTTCAGGACAGAGACACCCATTGTTCACCGCATACCAGTTATATAAAGCACCATACGTATTCATATAGGTATTCCGGTCATTCAGATACCAACAATAGGCCTCATTTGTTATTTTTGGCCATTGATATTCATCTGTCACATTAGGTATTATTTTTCCATCATTATATCTTGTAGTTCTTAGGTTTTCAGCCATCCACACCTGATCTCCTATCTGAATGGTTTTATAGCAATTACCATCTATGTCTTCTACTTTCCCGTATATTAAGTTTGCATTAAAAGCAATCGGGCAAGCTTCCGTGGTGAAACTTCTTTGATCTCCATATACTGTTCCTTCAGTATTTGTTGCATAAGAACGTACATAATAGGTTGATTGTTCATCAAGACACTTCATTTGGCTTGTAAAACTACCAATACCAGAACCATCAATCGTATGATCATTATTAATTGTTGGATTCTGAACTTTCGACCAGCACACTCCACGTGCAGTTATTGCATATCCTCCATCGTTTGTGATATTTCCTCCCCCGATAGCTGAATTATAAGCAACCTCGATTATGGGATTTGTACTTAACGATAAAATTGAGCCGGTAGTGAATGCAACGTCTTCTCCATATGTTGTTCCAAGCTGATTTGTTGCCACAACCCTGTAATGGTAGGTTGTTTCAGCTGATAAACCAAGCAGATTAATATTTACTCTTACATCAGTTGTTCCTGTAACTTGATTTGATGAAGGTGAGGCGGTATAGCCATAACTTGATGTCAATCCATATTCAAAAGCAAAGACAGTTGGCAGGTTATTGGCATTTACTGTGCCATTCATTGTCGCCGTTGTTACTTGAACATCCGATGCCTGTAGTGTAATTGCAATGGGTAACTGACCAGAGGTAGCAAATGTCATGTCTTCTCCGTAACATGTTCCATGAGAACTAACTGCTTTAATCCGGAAATGATAAGTAACTCCGGGAGTCAGACCAGTAATGCCGGCACTTACAACCGTGGGAGTATTACCTGTCACTGGATTAGGAACAGCAGTCACAGTACTCCCGTATGCATTCGTCGGTCCATATTCAAAAGTAACAACCGTTGAGGAATGATTAGCATTGACCGAACCATTCAATGTAGCAGTAACAGCAGTAACATTTGTTGGTAACTGTGTTGTGGCTTCAGGCGCCTGTCCTGCAGTTGTGAAAGTCATATCCTCCCCCTCATTACTTCCAATTGAGTTTATGGCTTTTACCCTGAAATGATAAGTAGTACCTTCTGTTAATCCTGTTATGGAAATAGACACATTAGTTATAGAATTACCACTCACCGGGCTTTGAACTGCAGTTATTGTTTGTCCGTATTCACTGGTAGGACCATATTCAAATGTCACAGTAGTAATTAAATGGTTGGCATTGATCGTCCCGTTCAATGTAACTCCTGCAGGGCTGATATTGCTTGCAGGCTGGGTTATACATTCCGGGGCATTGCCCAGTGTAGTAAATGACAAATCTGCTCCATAGGCAGTCCCAACTGAATTAGTGGCATAGGCTCGGACATGATAGGTAGTGCCGGCATTCAGATCACTTAGGTTACTTACAAATTGACCGCTACCTGCGCCGTCATCGGTTTTTGAATCTTTTGTAGTTGGATTGGCTTTCAGGCTCCAACATACTCCCCTGGATATAACATCTGAATTACCATCTGAGGTTATGTTACCTCCCACAATAGCTGAAGTGCTTGTGATATTGGTTATTGCTGAAGTGGATAAAATGGGCAATTCTTCCTTTTTACATGAACGAAGCAAGAAAGATAAACCCAGTATAAAAAAAATGATTAATGAGTACCTGGTTTGGATTTTCATCATAATATAATTTTGATTTTAGCGGTATGATAGCCTGCCCCGCTCAAGCGGGGTAACCGCAAATGATTGAAAATTATATTCATTACGTGTTTGTGTTTGAATTCAATCATGTGGGTTTCATACTGATGTAGCAACGTACTAATTTATATCAAAAGCGTTGAAAAAGTAAATTTCAAGCACCTGATTACATAAACCTTATCAATAATTTGACCAGTGAACAAATGAGGCATTTACGGAAAGATATCTGCATATTCACGCAAATGTGAATTTACCCCGGGGGAGAGACTCTATATAAAACGGGTATACCCACTATCCGTAATGATTTATGGGTCTATTATATTGAAAACGATCAGGATAAGAAGTTGTTATATAGATTAACCAAATTTCAACATGATAAAAAGGTTATTGTAAACACATGGTTTAATTAGTTGATCCTTAAAAAATCAAGTTTGGTAATATTTCCTGTTTTTGGCACTTTCCCGGGGAACGCCCAGATAAATCATTATAAAATCAATATAAATTGTTATCTTCATGTGTCATGAAATAACAAGCCATTCTTTCCGCACTAGGCTGAATAACCATGAGAGCCATGGATGCCTGATAATCAGCAAGATAATGGGCGACATAAAGCGATTAATAGACTCGGTTCAGCCATCTGCTTATCGCAGGTATTGCCTGTCCCGCTGAGCAATTAAAAAATAATCGATTGGCAGTACTATTTCAGGGAGTATCGCCTGTATACTCTCATCCTCTGAACACACAGAAATACACCTTCTTAAGATGGATAAGGAGCCGCAGGAACTATATAATGCAGGAACTATATAATATTGTATAGAAGAATTTTTATGTGCTGCAAAGGTGAGAATAGGAAAATTATTCCTAACTTCGATAGGAAATATAATTGTCGACCTTTACAATGTAATACTAATTGGTTTGATCATAAGAGAATTATCCGGTTTTTAATGGATGAAGAAAAAGCGATAGTAAAACAATTCAAGGATGGAGACGTTGCTGCATTTGATGCTTTATATCATCATTATAGCAAAAGACTTTACAATTTCTCATATGGTTTAGTAAAGGATTATGATACAGCTGCTGAGATCGTACAGGAAGTATTTGTAACCTTATGGGAGAAGCGTGAACAGGTTAACATTGAATTAAGTTTTAATAACTATATATTTACCATAGCCTATAATTCAATACGTAAATATTTTAGAAGCAAATCGATAGAAACTAGAGTAAAGAATCAGCTTATCAATAATTTGCCCAACATTATCGAAAATACTGATGAGTCTATTATTTATAATGAATTACTCGAGATAGCTAATAAAGCCATTGAAAAAATACCTCCGAAAAGGAGAATGGTTTATAAGCTCAGTAGGCAAGAAGGGTTAAGAATAAAGGAGATTGCTGCTAGGTTACAAATTTCCACCAGAACTGCTGAAAACCACTTAGCGAAGGCATTGAAATTCCTAGAGAAAGAATTTACCAGAGGCTCTGTGTAAATGGAAATTACAATTACAGAATTTTCGGTAATTAGATGATCTTTAAAAACATTTAATACATTGACTGTCAGCAATAAGTATTAGCAATCAATTATTCTTATTCGCAAGGATATCCGTAAATTCGCAAAACCTTGTAAAATGAAAGGGAAATTCCAAAGAAACCACAACTAAATGTCTTAACGCGAAGAGAACAAATAGAATCAAGATATGACCGTATTTTGGTATCGAAGCAGCAGGAGAATCCCCACCTTTAGAACCAACAAGAAGAAAAGGCAGTTACAAACGAACCAAGGGAAGAAAACCATGTTGGATGCCTAATAAGGGAAAAGAATCCCGTGCTTGCATTTGCTTTCAACAAAGAAGTTCTTTTTACTAATCACATAGCCGAAAAAGACATAAGACCTGTCAAACAGAAAGTACTAAATTGCTTTCATACTTTCAAAGAAACTGAAATATTTGTTGGAATTGACAGCTTTACTTCAACCATAAGATAGAACAACTGCTATATCTTTTCAGAATTATCCACTACAATTGTGGGATATATATAATTATATAACGGCTTAATACAGCTAAACAATTACGTTTTTATATGGATTATGATTCTACAGTGGGAGTAGAACAATCAAACTTTTGTATACGTTTACCTGTATGGACCTCAGATGTATAAATATTGCCCTTAGAATCCACAGCTATGTTATGTATCCAGATAAACTGACCTGCATAACGACCAATCCGGCCAAAGTGTCCGATCACCTCCAGATTTTCGCGATTCAATTTCCAGACACATTGATTTGAACCATCTGCAACGTAAATTAACTTTTGACCCGGATCATTTGAAAAATCTAGATCCCATACAGTACCATCTCCTGGAGTTTCTTTGGAAATGAACACCTCCCGAATGAACTTACCATCCCTTTGAAATACCTGTATACGGTTGTTTGTTCTATCACATACATAAACTAGCCCATCGTTAGAAATGCGAACCGCATGGACAGGATTAGCAAATTGTAATGGTGAGGATTTGGCTGAGTTATATGAAACCTGAAAAGAATCATCCGGTTTGTTTCCATAGGCTCCCCAATGTCTCTTATATTCTCCCGTTGTAGCATCGAACACAATAACACGGTGATTGACATAACCATCAGCGATATACACTTCGTCCGTTTCCGGATCAACGTCAAAGTCTGTTGGTCCCCCTAGGAGTGTTGTGTTATTACTTCCACCTGTTTTACCGGCTTTACCAATTTGAAGAAGAAGTGTTCCATCCGGGCTAAATTTGAATACCTGGTGATCCGTGAAACCACCAATCCATATATTGTCTTTATAATCAATGAAAATTCCATGTTCACAATCAGGCCAATTCGAACCATTGCCCGAATTTCCCCAGGCTTGGATTATTTTTCCGTTAGGATCAAACTCAATTATAGAAGGTGCGGGACTATAAGGTAGTTCCTTTGGTAGAAGCGATGAAATAGCTTCGTCTATTCCAAGACTTTTTGGTCTATGAATGATCCAGACATGATCTTTTGAATCAATTGCAACACCTGAAACCTGACCAATTAACCAGTTATTTGGCAATGGTTCAGGCCAATATGGATCTACTTTGAAAATGGGGATCGAACTAATCATTATAAAAGCAATTATAAGATTCAACTATCTGTTATCTTATTAACAGTCTGCGGATGAGTATATCAACATTCAATTATTGTTTCAAGAATTATCACAGCGACTGCACAACCCGGATCAATTTTCCCTTTGGTTTGTTCGCCTAACCATGATGCTCTCCCGATAAGACTCTTTAGAGGTGTTACCCTGTCACGACCTTTGATTGCCGCTTCAACCATTTGCACACCAGCGTCTTTAAGGGACAAACCGGAATCTAAGGCACTTTTTAAGGCTTGAGAAGCAGGTAATAGAACATCGAGAACAGTTTTATCATTAAGCTTTGCCTTACCTCTTTCCTGAATTCCTAAAGTTGCTGCAAGAAGAATATCTGGAAGTGCTGCAGTTGATATTTGAGTATTTCCCTTGACTTTCATACCTGCACGCATTAGAGCGGTAGACATCAAAGTTCCAAACGAAGATGACCCTGCGCGATTTGCTATTAAGCCTGCTTCAATAAGAAATTTGCCTATGTCATCAACTTGCGTGGTAGTTACGTATTCACTTAAGGCAAGAGATATCTTATTCATTGTAATTCCCAAGTCTCCATCTCCAATAGCTTGATCTAACTGTGTTAAATAATCATGATTTATTTGGAGAGCTTTGCAAACACGTAATACCGTTGTTTTGAAGCTTTCAATTGAAAATGAATCATTCAGAGTATTCATTGGAGTTACATTTTTAAAATTGTTTTAAAAATGGGGTGTATGCAGGTTCATCTAACAAGGTTTTCATCTCATCATCTATTTTGAAAAGTGTAATTGAAAATCCACTCATCTCCATGGATGTTGCAAATTCACCGATATACGCCTTGTGTACATTAAAAAGATTATGGACAAGGATTTCATAAACTTTTCTATATACGATATAAAGCTCTTCAGAAGGTGTAGCTCCCAAGCCATTGATCAATACAGCAAAGGAGTCACCAGATTTGGGCTTAAGCTCGTCTAGAATTGTATTAATCATTTTTGTCGTAATTGTATCTGCATTCTGTAGTTTTTCCCTGCTTATACCACGTTCGCCATGCAACCCCATTCCTATCTCCATTTCGTCGCTTCCTATTGAAAAAGTTGGGTTTCCAATACGAGGTACAGTACAAGGGGATAAAGCTACTCCAATACTTCGAATATTATCTAATGCCTTTTCTGTCACAGAAACAACTTCTTCAAGGGAACCACCTTTTGCTGCTTTTGCCCCGGCAATTTTAAATGCAAATGCCATACCTGCAATACCTCTTCTTTGTTTTGCATTCGAAACAGGTGCTGATGCTACGTCATCAGCAACTAGTATTGTTTTTACCGTAATGCCTTCCATTTCGGCTAATTCTGCTGCCATATCAAAGTTCATTACATCTCCACCATAATTACCGTATATGTATAATACACCTTTTTTACCATTAATCTTACGGGTAACTTCGAGCATTTGTTCAGCATTTGGTGAAGCAAAGATATCACCAACGGCAACGCCATCGAGTAATCCTTTTCCAACATAACCTATAAAAAGAGGTAAGTGACCTGACCCACCACCTGTAGCTATCGCTACTTTCTCCGATACTGGTGCATCAGCACGAACTATACAATGAAGGTCTCCGCCAATACATACAAGACTGTCAGGGTGTGCTTTTAATACGCCTTCGAGCATTTCATTGACATAATTTTCCGGATTATTAAGAATCTTTTTCATCTTTTATTGTTTGTTTAAAAATATTATTCTGTTGGTCAATTAAGATAATACGCAAACGATTTTTAGCTTTGATTAAAAGACTTAAATTTTTTATTTCCGTATGACTTATATATCCATGAAGTTCTCAGAATACCTACTCTTGATTTTGTTTTTTGTTCTTAAGAAAATGATTGATCATTACCTCGTTAATAATCAATGAATTGAAGTTGTGGGTTCAAAACCTAGAATTTTAATTTCATTTTTTCTTCTAAAAGTCACTATAACCCAAGATAAGTCAAAAAAATAATCGATACTGTCAAAGAATTCTCCGCTTAGACACATATATGAATTTTGAAAGTATTAGTAATCTACCAGTTAATAAAAAAACAGCTTTTTCTAAAAGAAAAAAACCATTCAAAGTAAGTATTCAGCTATTCCTAAGGATATATAGTTTATAGATATATAAGATTAAAAGAAAGTTACTCTACTTATTAAATAATGAGCAAAATACCTAAATATACTAATTAAAATTTTAACTAAAACAATGGCAATACCTGTTATCATGCCCTGCCAGGGACAGTCTGTGGAAACTTGTATCATTGGTGAATGGTACTATAAGAAAGGTGATTATGTTACAGAAGGCGAAATCATTCTATCATATGAAACCGATAAAGCAACATTTGATCTTGTTTCACCCGCTACTGGAATAATCCTTGATATTTTTTATGAACTAGGGGAGGAAGTTCCCGTGCTGACCAATATTGCCGTTATTGGTCAGCCAGGTGAACCTATAGATGCGTTCATCCCTGGAAAAACTCCTATGACTTCTGTTGTATCCACAGGAATATCTGCTCCTGAAGAATCACACAATTTTTCTGATATGCAAAATGACAATGAACAAACTCTTAATGTTGGTGACAATACGGAAAAAATAAAAATTTCCCCACGGGCTAAGAAACTTGCTGCAAAGTTGAATATCCCTGTATCACAGATAATAGGGACAGGCCCAATGGGCAAAATAGTTGAAATAGATGTAGAAAATGCAGCAGCCAGTTTTCAGAAAGCAAAGTTGGATTCTGAAGTATCCAAGAATGAAGTTAGAAGATTTGGACAAGAGTCAAAGGAAAACGTCAAAGAATTAAAAACGGGTAATCAATTAAACGAGAAAGTCCATGATGAAAATGGATATTTCATCAAAAAAATAACCAATGTACGAAGGATTATTGCTGAAAATATGCATTCATCTCTCAAGAACTCAGCTCAGCTTACACACCACACTAGTGCAGATGCGAGAAAAATCATGGAGAACAGAAAAATTTTCAAAGCTGATTCGGGAAAAAGTGAAAATATAACCATCAACGATATGGTATGCTATGCTGTGATAAAAGCATTGAAAACCCAACCTGAGATCAACTGTCATTTTTTGGGTAACAGCATCAAAACTTTTACTCAAATTCACTTGGGCATAGCCGTAAATACTGAACGTGGACTCATGGTTCCATCCTTGAAAAACGCTGATGATTATTCATTGTCTGAGCTATCCAAGGCACTGAAGTTACTTGCAGACCGATGCAGAAAAGGCAATATTGACCCTGAATTACTTACTGGAGATGCTGCTTCTTTTACAGTTTCTAATCTGGGATTTTATGGGGTCGAGATGTTCACCCCAGTGTTACACCTACCTCAGGCAGGTATTTTGGGAATTAATACAATTATTAACCGGCCTGAGGTGCTAAGTGATGGTTCAATAGGAGCTATCCCGGTTATAGGTTTATCATTAACCTATGATCATAGAGCTCTCGATGGTGCAACAGCATCTACCTTCCTCAAAGAAGTAAAGAATCAGATTGAAATGTTTGATCTTAAGTAGGTTTAATATAAGCCATTGATAGAATAAACGGAGATGTTTGTCGATAATTGGTTTAGGGATAATAAAGAGGATGTGAAAATTCTTAAGAAGGATTATTTTTTGAAAAATCGGATTCTGGTTCTGGCCTGGCGAAGGAGTGATCAACGACACAGAAGACCACGCAGACGAATGGATTTCGAGCATATATGAAGTTTATCGATTTAAGTAAAACCATTTAATATTAACAACGATGCCAAAATCATTATTTATCGACCCGGATATTGTCAGACAAAAGGGAGAAATAACCTTCAATACTATTCCGGTTAATCACTACCAAAAGACTATCGAAGAAGAAAAAATGAATTTTTCAACAGAGGATTTCATAAGAATCTTCAGAGATATGCAGTTGATACGTGAATTTGAGACGATGTTTTACCAGATTAAGGTGTTAGGAGGATATAATGGGGTATCTTATAATCATCCCGGTCCGGCTCACTTTTGTATCGGACAGGAGGCGGCTGCTGTCGGAATGGCATACCATCTTACTGTTGATGATTATATTTTCGGTTCCCACAGAAGTCATGGAGAGATGCTTGCTAAAGGACTTTCTGCAATTAATCAACTGTCTGAAAATAATCTCATGAATATAATGATGAATTATTCAAATGGTGCTTTACTGAAAGTAGTTGAGAATTATCAGAAAGGAACGGTTAAGGAACTAGCTATCGACTTTCTGTTATTCGGTACACTGGCTGAAATTTTTGGTAGGGAAATTGGTTTCAATAAAGGATTGTGTGGTTCCATGCATGCTTTTTTCCCTCCATTTGGTGTATATCCCAATAATGCTATTGTTGGTGGCTCAGCTGATATTGCTGTTGGCGCTGCCCTTTATAAAAAAGTCAATAAAAAATCTGGTATTGTGATAGCCAATATAGGTGATGCTGCAATAGGATGTGGTCCTGTATGGGAAGCGATCTGTTTTTCTACCATGGATCAGTTTAAAACACTCTGGAAGGATCCTTACAATGGAGGACTTCCGGTCATTTTTAATATCATGAACAACCAATATGGTATGGGTAGTCAAGCTTGTGGAGAAACTTTGGGATTAGGTATCTTGGCTAGACTTGGAGCCGGGGTGAATCCAGAAATGATGCATGCCGAACGTGTCGATGGCTATAATCCCCTTGCAGTCATCGACGCATTTAAACGCAAAAAAAAGATATTAGAAGAAAAAAACGGTCCTGTTTTGCTTGATACTCTAACGTATCGGCTCATTGGTCATTCTGCTTCAGATGCATCTTCATACAGGACGAAAGAAGAACTTGATGCCTGGAAGAAACAGGATGCATTAATTTCTTACGGCACTCAACTGGTACAGGCAGGTATTGCTGATAAGGATCAGCTCGATCAGATCAGAGAGTGGACAAAGGATATCGTAATGAAGACTTTAAAACTTGCTTCAAACGATCAAATATCACCAAGATTGGATCTTGACTCCAATCCTGAAGCAATTGGTAATGTCATGTTTTCTAATGAATCATGGGATAGGATGGGTGATGGAACGCCTGAAGTCCTCCTGTCTTATGAGGATAATCCAAGGATCCAGCAAATCGATAAGAAAGAACGATTTGGTCTCGATAAAGATGGCAATCCTCTTTCCAGAGCCAAGGTTTATCAACTTCGAGATGGATTATTCGAAGCAATCCTTGACAGGTTTTATAAAGATCCAACCATTATAGCATACGGTGAAGAAAACCGGGACTGGGGTGGCTCATTCGCTGTTTACCGTGGTTTGACAGAAGCGCTTCCCTATAATCGGCTTTTCAATACACCAATCTCTGAGGCTGCAATCGTTGGTACAGCAATAGGTTATGGGATGGCCGGAGGGAGAGTACTAGTAGAAATAATGTATTCCGATTTTCTAGGACGTTGTGGGGACGAAGTTTTTAACCAATTACCCAAATGGCAAGCCATGAGTGGGAACACTCTAAAGATGCCTGTAGTTATTAGGTTATCCGTTGGCATAAAATACGGTGCACAACATTCTCAGGACTGGTCAGCATTTGTTGCTCATGTACCCGGATTAAAGGTTGTTTTTCCGGTTACACCTTATGATGCAAAAGGATTGATGAATTCTTCTTTACAAGGAACGGATCCGGTAGTGTTTTTCGAAAGCCAGAGAACATACGATATTGGAGAATGGTTCCATGAAGAAGGCGTCCCGGAGGGTTATTATGAGATACCTATCGGTGAACCAGATATTAAAAGGAAAGGGAATGATATTACCATTCTAACAGTCGGACCAGCACTCTATACAGCACTGAATGCTTCAGATATTCTTGAAGAGAAATATGATTTATCTGCAGAGATAATAGATGCAAGGAGCCTCGTTCCATTCAACTATGAACCTGTTATTGAATCACTGAAAAAAACAGGGAAAATACTTCTTGTAAGTGAAGCGACATCTAGGGGATCCTTCTTGAAAGAAATGGCACAAACAATTACAGAACTCGCTTTTGATGAACTCGACGTTCCTCCGGTAGTTGTCGGTTCAAGGAATTGGATCGTCCCGGCTTATGAGATGGAAAGATACATTTTTCCACAGGCTAGTTGGATACTGGATGCAATTCATGAAAAAATCATGCCACTGAAAGGACATCAGATGTCGAAAAATTATTCATACTCTGAACAAATCCGACGGAATAGATTGGGAATATGAAGGTTATGTTTAGTAGAAAGATTTACATTTGAGAAGAATTTCGAGTCTTAAACACCCTGTATATATTACTTAAAGCGAAGCGGCCTATTTACAGAAAAAACATCGTAACTTCAATGATGTCGGTTTGATATGCCACACCTGAAAAGCGAAGAATTCCATATAATTCGTTAGAACCGTGTGCATGAAGAACTAAACATCAAAGGATGTAATCTATCTGAAGCCTTTCAATCCGCTGGCAACCTGTGATATAGCTTTTTTTGCCAGTCGAGGTATGTGAAAGTGACGGACACCAGCATGCTTTTATAAACCCTACAGGTTTGGAGGAATCAATAACTACCTTGCAATAATTGACAGTTTTTCAGTTCTTTGCAATAGTAATATGCTTTATGGTAAATAGTTAAAAACTGCAACTGTCAAACTCGGGCGGTAACATTTCATTCTTGTGGGAAAGCTGTTTCCGCTTCTTCATTCAAACGATTTAGACACTAAAACAATATTCCCAAATCAGGGAAACCAATATGTATCAGATCGGAAGGACACAAAGAAACAGTCTCTAATCTGAAATAATCGATGAATCAATGGCTTTATCTTTTTATATTTCGAACTTACGTTAACCAAATAAATATTAACTGACTTTTCTCGGCTTAACTGTTAAGAGTAATAGGGTTGCCAGGAAAATCATAATGGCAGCTATCTGGAATGTGACTGAAAGATCAATTTTCGAATCTCTTAATGCACCTCCTACTAGTACCATGCCTCCTGAAGCTATATAATTGAAAAAATTTAAAAATCCGTATCCAGTTGCAATGTATCGACTATCTACTACCTGACATAACACAGGCATGAGATTTGAATCTGTAAAACCTCGTGCCAGACCGTAGAAAATCATTCCCAGAACAGATATTATAAAAATTTGTGTTGAGGACATCCAGAATAAAAAAGGAGCCCCAAGAATAAAACCAATTATCATTACATATAATCTTCCCCTTTCACTTTTGCTCGCTAAACGATCAGCAAGAATTCCACCAATAACTACTCCTGCAAATGATCCCGCTTGAATAAAACCTGTTGCAGTAATACCTGCCTGGCCGAGGCTTAAATTAAAATGATCTTTTAAAAAAGTTGGAAACCACCCCCAAACGAGCCAGCTAACCATACCATAAATGCAAAAATAGATTAATAATACATTATAAGATCTCACTCTAAAAAGTTCATTGAATGATCCTGAAATAGTAATATTCTTACTTAGTTTTGAAGGAGTATTGGAACCAATTTCTTCTTTATCCTTTTTTTTGTCTTTTAAAAAGATCAATAAAAATAATGAATAAAATATCCCGAACACGCCAAAAATCTGAAAGCCATATCGCCAACCCCACAGCTCTGCAATATAACCTCCTAATCCGGCAATGAAAACACCTGCATATAATCCAGTCATATGTAATCCGGTAGCTAAAGATCTTGTACGATCTCTGTGATATTCTGTAATTAAAGCTAGACCAGCTGGGATATAACAAGCTTCACTGATACCCATACAAGTTCGGGCAATCAACATCTCATGGAACGATGATACAAATCCTGTCCATAAAGTAACTGCTGACCATACAAATATGCTGATAATAATCATCTTTTTCCGACTGAATTTGTCAGCAAGAAATCCACCAAATGGACTTAATAACCCGTAAGACCAAAGGAATACAGAAGTTAACAATCCAAACTGAGCATCATTTAATGAAAAATCCGCTACGATTGGATCTCTCATTGTAGTGATCATAACACGATCTAGATAATTTAGTAAAGCCACTACCCATAACATGGCTACTACAAGCCAAGAATAAGTGGTTGTTAGCGTTTTCGAATTTTTCATTTATAAATTAAGGTTAAGTCGTAATAAAAGAAAATTAAAATAGTTTTTAAATGTTTATTCATAAACAATGGAATCGAACATATTTCTAACCTAATTTTCAAATCATGGATTAAAAGTTATTCAAGGAGATATAGATCTTTTTACATTAGGCTCTTATAATCCAATGCCTCTAAGTACTTTTTGACAGTTGCTTTATCTTTTTCATTTAGTTCGTGGAAAGGACTTGCTACGAAATCATTACATATCTCCATTAAAAACAAAGCACATTTTATTCCAGTTAAATGGCAGGAACTTGAGTTGCTGACATAATAGATTGAATGCCATAATTGCCTAATCTTTTCCTGAATCGGAACCAAGCGATTAAAATCCCTAGTTACTGCAGCTTCATACAGATCTACATATAATTTTGGAAACAGATTTGCTCCCCCATTGACACCCCCATGACCTCCCATAAGGATAGTTTCTGCAGTTATGATATCAGGTCCTACAAATAAGGAAAAGTTCTGATTATCTTTCATTGTATGGATTAATGTTTGGAAATACACCGAATTGCCTGAACTATCCTTTAATCCAATGATCCTCTCATTTTTTGAAATCTCTCTAACTGAATCCGGCTCAAAAAAAACTTTGGTATGTTCAGGCATGTTATAAAGAATAAGGGGCAATGGCGATTGATTTGCAAGATCGTTAAAGTAACTGATTAGTTCAGATTGACTGAGTTTAAAATAGAAAGGAGCAGAAGAGACTACGGCTTCTGCACCATATTTGGCAGCCTTTTCAGCCATTTTAATACTGTAAGTAAGAGAGGTGTCAGTTATTCCAACCAGAACTGGTATTCTCTTGGACACCTGCAAGCAGACTCTTTGAATCAAATCATAACGTAATTCATAACTCAAGTTGGTGCCTTCACCGGTTGTTCCCAGAATGAATAATCCATGCACTCCACCTGAAATGATGTGTTCAATTATACTCTCAAGACCTTTGATATCAAGAGTATTATTATCTACCAACGGTGTGACCATTGGTGCAATAATACCATGAAGTTGATTTTTCATAATCTATTATTAGATTGTTATTGTTATAAGTTTACTGTTTTTATGTTTTGGATTATCCATATGCCTTTGGTATTCATAAAGACAAATACTTTTCATGTAACAGGCTAAAAATCAAGCATTAACGTATTGCGTCCTTATATGCTAAGAGTCCACGGTTATCTATTGCTCCAGTATATCCTGGCCCTCCCGCAGCTACATATCCATTGCTGGCACCTGATTCATCAGAGGTTACCCAGAAAGAATAAAGATGCCCATTTTCAAGATAGAACCGGAATCTTACTTCCTTTACCTTTAATGTTGAGAGGTCTGCTGATTTATTCCAGGTAATACGATTAATAGTACTATCCGTCGAAACGGGATTACAATTGCTAAATGTAAATGGCGGAATTACTGTACCCTTTTCATCCAATATTTCAACTTTCAACGACCCTTTAGGGCAATCAACATTAACAAAAACATATTTTCCTGTAAAGGATAGTAACCGTGTTGTGAGTAGCCCGCTCTTATAATAAGGAGACATGGAAGCGAAACCATCGCGTCTTAGTATAGCAATGCCTGTACTGCCATTCGCATAAGTACCACTAAATTTAACCTTAGAGCTAATTCTTTGTTCGTCACCTTGGAACCCAGAATAATAAAACCAAAGCATATTTCCGACAATAACACAAATTCCTCCGACTGATTGAACATAACCTCTGTCCCAGGAGCCCTGTTTACGAGTGGCGGGGATAAAAGCTTCACGATCAGGCCGGTGCCAATGAAACCCATCACGGCTGTATGAAAGTTTCAATTCGGTTGTCTTGGGTATCCCTAATTTCATGCAGACTTCATTAGTAGGGCCAAGATGTATTCCGTGAAGGCCTAGCATGATGCTTTCATACGCTACTGCAGATAAGTTATATAGTTGAGCCTTATCACCAATAGCTGGATCAGGTAAATCAAGATAATCGGCACTTGTCCAAAAGACCAGATCATCATCATTCCACTTTGCTCCCTCCAGAAAATTTGAATGTTCACGATAGAGTCTGGCTCGTCCATTAGCACTTCCTGAACGTATGCTATATATCCATTTATTACGAAATGGATTGAAAAAAATCGTACTTCTATCACCCAAGAAACCCGTGGGAACAGGTTCACTCCAATAAATGCCATTTGAAGAAACCATACTGTATCCTGGATTGGGACGTACATATCTAGATGTAAAGAAATTCCCCATTTCCTGACATAAGAACATTTTAAACCGCTCGTTTGGATTTTTGGCAAAATGATCTAAAAAGACAGTATTAGAATTAGGGATCAAATCAGGGAGTATCCGGTTGGTCCCCACTTGGAGATCCAAACTGGGGCGTTTCCAGTGAATACCGTCTGTACTTATAGCATAAGCAATGTTCTCAAGCCACCCGGCTTCATACCAGAGCTTGAAAACCTTATCCTGAGGGTCCCACCATACACCACCATCTTTGGAAACGGCTGCTGGAAGGTATGGACCATTTGCATACCATGAGTTATATTCACTTCCCTTTTCAAGAGCTGTTTCAGGCTTAAGAACTGGATTGCCCTCATATTTCTGAGCCTTATGGAACACACGCTTAAGGTTGGTGCTTTCTACCAAAAAATCGTCCACAAATAATTGCCTTCCAACATTTATAGGTATTACCCGGGGCGGAGATGATAAGTAAGGAACTGGCATGGGTTCATAGGCAGTGCTATCCATATTATTTGGAGGCCAGATTTTTGGAAGATGTATACCATTGTAGAGAATCTCGCCAGATTCGTTATCAATCTGTTTTTGTCCCCAAATAATATCTTTTAAAATATTTTGCCTATAATGAGTAATATATGGCATTGCAAGACCTACGGCACTGGCAGAAACAGCTTTTTTGAGGAATTTACGGCGATCAGTTTTTTTGATCTTACGCATAGAAATATTAATAATAAGAATTTTTTCCGTTATGGAAATTTCTTCTTTCTCAAAATGCAAATAGCAAACTTCTCTGTTTAACACAAAAGTTCAAGAAACCTGTAATCCCTTAACAAAAACATATAACTTCATTATCCTGACTATAGTTATCGAATGTGACACTTGTCGATAATATAATCAATACAAGAATTATGGCGTGAAAACGGACTAAAAAAACCTAATACAATGATAATGAATATTCAACCGAGTGTTGAGATTATTTTTTTGTCCTGTTTGGTACTTCAACCCACCAATGATAAATATTTACTCTTGGGCCATTATAACTAATATCTGCCTGGATTAAAAGTCTTCTAGAAGATGATGAATTATACTTGCCTACTGTAGCATTGCCAGAATAGAAATCACCAGCACCAGCACGAGGGGTGTTTTGTCGTGTCACCAAATATACACCCTCATCCCAATTAATACCATCTTTAGATGAGTATAACACAAAATTGTTAGGATTATCTCCATAACTGCCACTTCTTCCATGAATAAAATAGTAATCTCCGATTTTCTCTGACATTTGAGGGTTTCTTATAGCCTTGGCAAAATAAGTGGTTTTAACCTCAGACCAAGTATGTCCACCATCTTTGCTTATTACGTACGGAATGTTTTTCTCATCTGTATCTAGGCTGGGATTGGCATATCGGCCAGAGGTAGGATATGGGTAGGAATAGACAATTATATGCCCATTATCCAATACTGCCGCGGCAGAATAATAGTTTCTATGATCAAAAGGCAATATACTACGTCTACTGAACGATTTACCATTATCTTTTGAAACATATAAGGAATAAGGACCGACACCAGGACTTTGTGCGCCACCAAAAAGAATAATGAATACTTCATTATTATACACGAACCCAGTATTAAATGTCAGTGAAATATCATCTACAGTAGCATCTTCATCATATTCGATTGGATCGCTCCAGGTGTATCCGTTATCGTGGCTCAGCAAATAAACAGGTGGCAATTGTTTGCGCCAATTAGCATCTGCAAATCTCACCACAGTGGCTATTAATGTGCCATCAGGTGCTGTAATAACACCAAACACCATCGCTGAATATACTTCATCATATTTATTCCATACATCCAAGGAATATTTGAAATCAACAGGTTCACTCCATGTTTTTCCTCCGTCAGTTGAACGTTTATATGAGGACCAACCCCCACAGCCATGCCCATTCCACTGTTCAGCCCATGTATTCATATAAAATGCTATAATATCTCCATTAAGGCACTCTGTTACAGCATGACCTCCATGTCCAGAACGACTATTCTTTTCATGATCAACAAACAAAATCCCTTCATTAGGAATATTCTCTGGAATGATTTGGTATGGCATTTGAAAGGACTTACGAGGGTTTTTATTCATTTCCTTTAAAGATTGAGCACAAGTTAATCCGAAAACAAACAACAAAATGCATAAGCAACAAATTGATTTAACTTTTTTCATCTTATTTGATTTAATAATTTATTGATATAATCTAGAACTTTTCAAGTTACTCCCCATCCTTAATCTTTTATTACACAATACGATTAATCCGGAATGAATTATTCGAGTAATGGAATGCACAACACGTACACACTAAATTAAACGAAATTAGGTAGTGTATCAAATAGTAGATGATGTGCATTCCAAGTTTATATTATTTCCATAGCGGATCTTGTTCCAATACACCTGGTTGAGCATCGAGCTGGTTTTGTGGTAATGGCCAACGAGTATTTTTCTCTTTGGTATAAACGGCATCCAACATAGCATACCTGAATTCAGAATCCTTCTCAATAAATTCTGTTAACACTTCGTAGTCAATGCCCCAACGTACCAGATCAAAAAAACGCTGACCTTCCATTGCAAATTCGAGACGATGTTCCATACGGACCGCTTCCCTAGCATATTCCTGGGATGGAAAAGAAGGATATTCACTTATTAAATAATTGGCGGCAGGTTGAGTCCAGTCAACGACAGCATCAGATGGTCCTGATGGGTATTCATAATTAAGGACCTTGCCCATAGTTATGTTTACGGGATTTGCAGCCCTTCTACGCACCCGATTGACTAATTGCCGTGCTGTTTCAAGATCACCCTCTTCCACTGCACATTCAGCCCTCCATAATAGTATGCGAGCATACCTAAGATACCTATAATTAATTGAATGCTGACGTTTGTATAGAGGATTTTGTGCAATAGCTTCTTCGTCCTTACTATACATGAGCTTTTTTTGAAGATAAGGTCCACCAAATGATTGTGAACGGATCCATTCAGCACCTGTCATGATACCCCAACCGAGGAAATCGACTCCTCGTCTGCCAATTGTTTGGTCCAAACGGGGATCAACAGGGTGATTAGTTGGTATAAATTCAACGTTGGAGGGAATGTTATAGTCATTTTCCAAATTCGTTTCATTGAATTTTGGGCCATCAATTCCTAACAAAGGCAGACCATTGTCATCAACCTTAAAAGCATTTACTAAATCCTGGGTAGGTTGGTAAAAACCACAACATACCGGCAGGAATCTATTATAAGCATTACAAAGTTGACTATCCATATTAGCGTGGACACTTTGTGTGCCAGAACCATCATTAACAGATTGCTGTGTTTCAAACAGAGATTCTATATTATTTTCTGTAACTGCAGAAAAGTTGTCACGGAAATTTTCTACCAAATCAAATTTACCACTGTTAATAATATTATCAAGCAGGACTTGAGCTTCTGAGTATTTATGCTGAAGAAGAAGAACATAGGCCTTAATACCCATTGCGGCCCATTTTGTTGCTCTACCAGGTTCTCCAGGATATGTATCAGCCAGATTGTCAATTGCAAATTGCAGATCAGCTTCTATCTCAGGCCAAATGACATGATCATTCTTTACTGTTTTAGGATCAACATCTTCTGAGATATAGGGAATCTGCCAAAACGTTAGTTGTAATTGGAGATGCCAGAAAGCCCTGATGAATATAGCCTGAGCTTTAATATCAGTGACTTTATTAATATCATTAATGCGTGGTTCCGCGATAACTAAAGTCTTTAGTACTTCATTTGCCCGGGCTATACCGTCGTAGCCAATTTTCCATCTATATTCCAACCAAGGATTAACGGACGTTGTTTCATATCGTTCAATATGAAACAAGTCTATAATATCTCCAGCAGTAGAACCCTTTGTGGCATCGTCGGAAGCTAAATTCCATGCCCAATTCTTAGGAGTACCTGCAGCAGCCATACTTTGGTTGGCAAATTCAGAACCATCCATGGTAGCATAGGCACCTATTAACAGTAGATTTACTCCCTTTTCGTCAGCAAAGGATTCTATGGTTGTAACACCTTTCGGCATTTTCTCCAGAAAATCTTCACAATCAGACAAAGTTACAGATAATGTTATTAATACGATTATAATCAACCTGCTCTTTATCATTAGATTCTTTCTTGGAACTACTTTGATATTTTTCATATGTAAAATATTTAAGTTCAGTTGTTTCAAAATTATTCTATTAAAAACTCATATTAATCCCAAACATATACCTTCTGGGTGCAGGCCAGTTTCCTAAATCTATTCCATATCCTGAATCAGAGCTGCTTACTGAAGGATCGAGACCAGAGTACTTCGTAATAGTAAATAGATCCGTTGCGCTTATATAAACATGGAAATTCTGAACCCGGATAAGTTTGTTTAAATGCCCTGATAAATCATATCCCAGTTGCAAATCCCTTAATCTTAAATATGATCCGTTTTCTACATAATAACTGGACGGCAATTGACTGTGAGAATCGTTTACTTGAGCAATGCACATTTTTGCATCTTTATTATCTTTCAGGTACGGACTACCCCAGGATTCATACAGTCTTTTTTTACTTCGGTTTGATTGGAAAAAGTTCATATCATTAGTCCGACGCAACATGTTTACCATATCATTACCGACAGATGAATAGAAATTGGCTAAAAGTTTAAATCTCTTGTAATTTATATTTGCAACCAGACCTGCAATAAAATCAGGATGTGGGTTTCCAATATAAGTACGATCTTTCCCATCAATTACGTCATCATCATTAACATCCCTATACTTGAATTGACCAGCATTATTATAAGCACCTCCAAATTGCGGTGAATAATTCGCAGCTTCTTCTTGGGATTGAAATATTCCTACAACGTCATATCCGTAAAATGATGGAAATGGTTGACCTTTTTCAGTTTGCACGATTGAGAATTCCCTGTATGAAGGACCGATGAGTTTTTCGTCTTCTTTGTTAGATAATTTGATAACTTCATTTTTATAATGTGAAACATTTAAGGTAAGACTATAATTAAAGTCCTTGGCTAAAGGAGACTGGTAAGTCAACTGTAAATCGAATCCTCGATTCCGCATATTACCAATATTAACCGCCGGCGCAGTTCCATTTCCCATAACAGCAGGTACAATAACAGTATATAGCATATCCTTGGTATCTTTCTGCCATAAATCAAAAGTCAGGATGATACTTTTAAAAAAAGTAGCATCAATTCCAATGGTTTTTGATATTGTTGTTTCCCACTTAGTCATCGGATTACCAAATGACGCCAACGCAAACCCTGATTCAAGAACGTTTTTTCCAGTTATGGGATAGCATGTTCTGAGAACATTTAAGCTATATGTGGAATATGAATTATAGTTACCAATATTGTCATTTCCAGATTGTCCCCAACTCACACGAAGCTTAAGATCATTCAACCAGTTATTAGTTCCAGCTAAGAATTTTTCTTCTGAAACCCTCCAGGCTGCACCAACAGAAGCAAAATTACCCCAAGGATTTTCTAATCCAAACCGAGAGGAACCATCACGACGGAATGTAGCATCCAGAAGATATTTATTTTCATATCCATAGTTTAAACGTCCGAAGAATGATAGAGTTGACCAATCATAAGCAGAACCTGAGTTATCCCGCAACCCTTCTCCTGCATTGAGTACCATATAATCCAGGTCAGTTGAAAAGTAATTATTCCTAAGTGCACTAAAATTCCTACCAGTTCTCCATAGTGCCTCAGTACCTATTAAAACCTGAAGGCTATGAATATCGGCCAAAGTTTTTGAATAATTAAGAGTATTTGTAAAGTTAAACTGTTTATAAGCACTCAAAGACTCAGTTAGTTGGTCAAATCCTCTGGCTTGATAAGATTCATAATTATTCTCCAACGGATATACTAAACGATCTTCGTCTAAGATATATCCAAACAGAGATTTAAAATTCAAATCTTTCGTAATTGAGAGGTTACCATAAAAATTACCAACTAATTCTAATACACCTGAATTACGATTTCTATCACGGTATACTTCAGCGAGTGGATTAACACGTGCGTCAAAAGCTGCTACTTTGGTAATAGGAGCCCAATTCCCCATTATATCGTAAACTGGTAAAATGGTTGGCACAGTTGCAATAACTGCTGCCGGGCCACTTTCGCCCTGATCTCGACTCCCATTAAAATTTGAAAAACCCAGTCTATTAACTGTGCCAATTTCTAACCAATTTGTTGCATAAGAAACTAAATTGATATTAAATGTATAACGTTGATAATCGGAATATTTTACAACTCCTTCCTCGTTTAAAAATCCCAAACCGACACCATAGGCAACTTTTTCTGAACCACCCGTTAATGAAAAGGTAACTTCATTAGTCATTGCAGCGGGTCGATACAATAAATCATACCAATCAGTACCTTCTGGGTTTGCTTTTGAAATTTGGTATGTATTCTTATCGTACAAGCTCTCATCTACTTGATTTGCACCAGCAGGAACAACATAAACAGGTATTACAGGCTTCTCGCCGTTACCATATTGGGCATGATTCGGTTCTATCCCGTCATTATGTGCTTCTAGCCACAGCATTTCACCATATTCCCTGGGATTAAGCAGATCTAACTTCGCATAATTTCTTGCAAATCCTGTCCTCACATTAAGATCTATCTTTGTGGCAGCGTTTTGTTTCCCTTTTTTGGTTGTAACTAAAATAACACCATTTGATCCCCTTGCTCCATAAATTGCTGTAGAAGCGGCATCCTTTAGGACGCTAATAGATTCAATATCTTCAGGATTAAGATTAAGTGTTCTGCCTCCAGGTATACCATCAATCACCCATAAAGGATCATTATTACCAATAGTACCTAGTCCATGTATCCTGATTTTAGCATCTTGGCCCGGTACATTACTTTTATAAACATCAACTCCTGATACAAGGCCTTGTATTGATTCTGTCAATCTTCCTTTAGCATTGGTCAGGATATCATCAACATTAACAACTGATAAACTGCCAGTAAGACTTGCTTTTTTTTGAGTTCCATAGCCAACCACAACCACATCTTCTAATCCTATGACATCAGCTTTCATAGTTACATTAATTGTGGTATTGTTTTCTAATGCAATTTCTTGAGGCAACATTCCGACAAAAGAGAATTGAAGTATTTGATTGTTATCAGGAACCTCCAAAATAAAGTTACCGTCCATATCGGTTACTGTTCCCAGAATAGTGCCTTTTACTTTGACGGTCACTCCAGGTAAGGGGTCCCCCTTTTCATCTTTAACTGTACCACTAATTCTAATTGATTGTGGTTTTACTTTGGCGTTAGAACTTTTCAGGTATTCTTTTGGAGACAGAATAATTTGCCTGTCTAGAACAATATATTCCACATCCATTCCGGAAAAAATCTGGTTTAGTACCTTATCAATTTTTTCCTCTCTTACTTGTAGACTGACTTTTCTGTCTGTATCAATCAGTTTTTGGTTGAAGCAGAAATAGAATTCACTTTGCGTCTCAATTTCCTTGAGCACTAGTTCTAAGTCCGTTTCGCATAAGTTCAATGTTAAATTGGTTTTCTGAGAATATGTATTCCCGGCAAAAACTTGAGTAACAGCAAAAGTCAGCAAGAAAGCGGTTAGTCTCATAATTTTCGGAATTTTCAAAACACGAGTTACTTTTAAAAGTGCTTTTAAATTTTTTTTCATAGTTTTGTACGCTTTAGCGTTAGACATAAAAATCTCCTGATACTTACTCAGGTTGAAAAGATGGATGCTAAAATTTACGCAGGAAAGTGTGACCGCACTTTCCTGTTTTTTGTTTTGTTTCTAATCATAGGCAATTGTTTTTATTTATATTTAATAGTAATCTTAGGAGGATTTATTATTATTCAAACTAGAATCATTTTAAACTACTTTTCTTATTTATTGTTAAACTATAAACTCAAGTATTATTATTGTTTTTATATTAAGCACCTTAAAACTCATCCTTATGTAGAAAAGGTGATTAATGAAATTATTTCTTTAATGTCACATCTATTACTTGAATTTTATATGTTCCACTATCAGCTTTTTCCCTAGGTCTTTTATTAAACTTAGTTGGGCCTGTAAGCGACAAAATGTTTAATACCTGATCAAGGTTTTCATCTTCAAAAGTTGCCCAATAAGTGAATTGATTGATACTTTCATCGAGAACATTAAATTTTACGTTATACCACCGTTCAATCCTTTTAAGTAACCTAGGCATAGGATCATTTCGCAGGACGAGCTTACCATCGGTCCAAATCGTGTACTTTTTAGGATCATCGATTTTAATATTCAAACTACCTTTCTTCATTTTATAAATGGCATTTTGGCCTTGGTTCATATCGGATAGGAATGCATTCAGCATTTTATTACTTTCAAATACAACTTGCTCTTCTGTTTTTTTATCAGGTACAGTTTCATTTTTGACTTCATTAAGCTGGTATATGGCATGCAGTCCAGATTTCAATTTTACAACTGTGATTTTCTCATCATTATCTTTTTCTATTAACTCAATTATTCCAGATTCCACCGTAAATTCTTGTACACTATCTCCGGGATAAGAATATACATTGAATCTTGTTCCCAAAACTTTAACATTCAATCCAACTGTCTTTACAATAAACGGTTTATTTTTATCTGAGAAAACATCGAAGAAAGCTTCCCCTATAAGTTCAACCTCTCTGGTATTTCCGGAAAAATTTGCGGGATATTTTAACTTACTACCATTGTTAAGATTTACCTTTGTCCCATCAGGCAATTCAAACTGACTTCGTGCACCAAGAGGACATATAATTTCGTTGTATACCTGATTTTTTATCGATGATTTTTGATGATAAGTTTCCCATGCCATATAACCTATCAACGGCAACAGTAATATTGCTGCAATCTTGGCCAAATAACTCATAATATATTTCAATGAAATAACTGGTTTTGATACATCATGCAAAGGCCTGATTTTTTCTTTCATGCTTGAGAGATTAATTCTATGATGAATTCTGTCAAGCAAGCTATCCATGTCAAGTGTTGGCTCATCGATATTCATTTCCGTTTCCTTTTCTTTCCAAAGAAGCCTTAGGTAGTCTTCCCATTCATTAGTTCTTTCATCATTATTTAACCATTTGTCTAGTAATTTTTTTTCTTCATCAGAAGCTCTGTCCTCAAAATATTTCTTCAGGATGTTGTATCGGATCTCGTTGTCGTTTTTTGAATTCATGTTATTGAGTTTTATATTGGTATCACCAAAAGTACCCAAAATCCGGTTACTTTTTGATAACCTACCCAACCGACCTGAAGTAAATACTAGCCTATATAGTTTATATCAGTCGGTTACAAGCACATAATAAAGGTTCTATTAAATCATAAATACTCTAGATAATTATGGTTTTGATCAATCACTTATTGATAGAAAAACTTTTTGTTTCTTTAGTATCAAATGATATATCCATGAATGAATCGAAATACCTACTCTGAATGTTTTTTTAAATTAATTATTTAAGTTCCGCAAGTGCTTTTAGGCCGCTTGCTTTAGCTTGAAATTATCAAGATTTATAATAGTTTCACTCCGGTTGATTAGTTTATCCATAACTCTTCCATCGTCGATCTGGAATGCCTCAGCTATTATCCTGACCAATTTCTGAAGGATTCCCCAGATGAGATCTGTTACCGAAGCTTCATCAGTGGCGTCATGGAAAAGTCTTCCTATGGGTTCATAAGATTTGAAGCGCTTAACTGTTCCCAGGTGTAGTATCGTAATGGAGATGCCGGCAATCTGGGAGACAAAATCCCGGACTTGGGATTTCCCCAGGCCAAGCAGGCTCTTGGCCTCCTTGAAAAATACTTCGATGGACCATCTCATTGAGTAAATATGATAGGCTTCAACGAAATTAAGTTTAGTGTTAGTGGTCATAAGCCCCGTCCAGTCTCCATTCCTTGTTCGCCTGCAAAAGAAGAGTTTAACCTTTATTCCGGAGAGTTCTACTTCAGCCTGCCCGTAATAACAACGCAGACGCCGGCTGTGGCGGATCTCCTTCCTTGTCTGGAGAAGCTTCACCAATCCCTGGCACTTTTCGTGTACATTTATAGTGAACTCATGTTATTATATTTACTTGATATTTCATCTTCTCTCGGTTCTATTGTTTACGCATATAACAATCTTTCTGTAAACAGGACTTCAAAAAGTATTACAGGATTATCTAATAGTTCGTTAAAGTTTTAAGCAGCCAAAGTGCCATATAAAGTCCCTGACGTATTTGTTGTTTTTGCAGATTATGGGTTAATTAATAGCGAACACGTCAAAATCGGCTATAACATTAAAATATCATGATTCATTGTTTTAATGTCTGTCATTGAGAATGTGGCTTTATCTTTTTCAGGTCTGCATTTCCCCTGAGCCTGCAGACAAAAGAGTGAGAGTGAGGAAAAGCACAGGGCTCAGGGCTCAGGGCGAAAGAACTGCATGCTGCAAGCGGTATACGGGAAAGCATAAACCTTCTTCGGTCTCTCTTTTTTCATATCCATCGTAGCTGTTCATACTGATAAAAAGGGATTTGATAATCTATCCAA
>JAGODU010000039.1 GCA_017998095.1 Prolixibacteraceae bacterium
GTTATAATATTTCTCCAAAGTTTGCCGATCAAATTGAATTACACCTGCTTATAAATAATATTCTTAACGAGGAGTACGAAACTAATGCATGGGTCTACTCATACATCTTTGGAGGAGAACGTTATGCAATGGATGGTTTCTTCCCTCAGGCCGGTACTAATTTTCTTTTAGGTGTAAACTTTAAATTTTAAATACCTAATTCGTAGCAATAAGCCTGCACCATACCACCAAACACCATATACAAACTTTTTTATGGTATTTGGTGGTACTTTGGTGTCAAGTTGCTTCGAACCGGTCAGGTAAAAAATTATGTATTTAAGGGAAAAACTTAAGTCGAAAGTTAGTTTTCTATACTCCTGATAAACTCTTTACCTTCATCAACTTTCCACTGATAACCCCGGCAACTATCATTGATATTTTTTTATGCTGTAATGGTGCTCCCCAATAACAAACAATAGGTAAAACCCACTCAAGCAAAGCAATATAATAAGGAATTATGTTTTCATCATTATTTGAACTATTCAAAGCATAACTCCTCATTTTATTGGCCATGAAAACATTCTTCCTTAATTCATCTGAATATTTGCCTGAATATTGAAAAGCCGGTAATAAATTAAAACTGTCTGAATCGTACAATTTAAGTATCAACTGAATTATTTCATTCATATCTTTTAGGTTATCAGGCTCAAGATGCTCACACATAAATATTGCTTCCAGTCGGGCAAAATCTGAAACTACAGATCGGGGTTTTGTTTCTGAAAAGTCAATAATGTAAACATTCATGTCCTGGTCAAGAAGAATATTCTGCATATTAAGGTCACCATGACAAATTGATGTATAGTATTCCATACCCCACTCCCTTAATCTTTCGTATTCATATTTTAAATACCAATATGGGTTAGTTATTACATCTCCGGTTTCTTCAATAGTAACATATTTATCATCTGATGAGACAGATAACACTTCTTCGGCAGTTTTACACAAGGTTCCAAAGAATGTTAAAGTCGGATCATGATCCTTAAATGGAAAAATATTTTGCTTTACAGGCTGCCCGTACCATGGCTTTAGGATTTGCAGAAATATTTTATCAAACAGCGGTGACAACTCTGTTTCATTGCATGAATTATAATAGTATGTCAACCACTTTAATTGAGTCTTTTCTCCCCCGATGCCAACAAAATTGTATCTCAAAGCTCCCATTTCTCCAAAAAATTCTGTACCAAGAATTATTGCGCTGTTATTTATAATATATGGTAATGAATATTGGCTGCACCGGGTAGCTTCCCTCCTGATTATATCTTTATTTGCTATTTTCATGACCGTAGGGCGCAGTTTTCTTCCTGCGTAGTCAAATGACTCAACCTGGAAGGTTTGGGCTGAATATCCGCCATGCAAAGGTTTTACAACAACTCTTAATGAATCTGTATAAAGCCTTCGGGTGAGAAATTCCTTATAATACTCAAATGTGAAATTTTCAGGCAGTTCAACTTTTATGCGCTTTGATTTTGAATCGGATACTTTATCAGAATTCAAAAACCAGACTATTGGATTATTGAAATCAATATTAGAATCCAAAATATCAATAGCTTCGATATTTTCTATTGACAAAGCTTCAGCAATAATCTTTCTGAAAGAACAGTCCTTGCAGTCAATTTTTAATTCGGATAATAATATTCTGATTCCTAAAAGAATATGTTCATCATTGATTTCAAGTCCCGGGACTTGAATTTTCTTTAATGAAGTATTATCAAAGTCAGAAATGAAATCTTTTTCAATCTGGAAACACACTACTAATGAAGAAGTCTCTTTGTTTACATCAGCAAGTATAAGAGCTCTTAATTTTTTATTTTCAGATTGCACTTGTGAATTTTGAAGTACATCTATAACTTTCTTAAGGGAAATCTTATGGTGAGATGTTACTTTAAGTATATTCTTAGGTTCAGTTGATACTGAAATTCCACGGTCAACATAAATACCACCTTGTGAATGATCCTTAAGAACTCTGAAGTCAGTGGAATATGCCTTATTGAAAGGGATAAATCCTGAGAAATTTCCGACAGTAACAAAAATACCCTGTTCATCTTCTTTAACTGTCAATGATTCAGCCGGAGAGCCAATACCGGCAGAAATGCCAAGTTCATTATATCCTGCAAGAGTTTTATCCTGCCAAATCACAGTCTCTTCAATGTTATCCGAAGTTTGAATTGAGATTTTATGATCTTCAATGGAAAGCTCTTTAATTATTAATATTTCTTTCTGTGATTCAAGAATTTTATTTTTTGCTTCAGAAACAGTTTTTGAAACATTAAAGACTTTTACTAATCCGGTCATTTCAATTACTTGTAGTACTTCATCAGAAACATTAGCAAGGAATAAATTTCCCCCGGTTGCTTTTAGTTTTTTAGCTGAAGAAAGCAGAACACGTATACCAGTACTGGATAAATAATTGCACAATGAAAAATCAAGAATCAGGTACTTTTCATTATCAACAAGCCCCTGCATCTTTTCCATAAATACAGCGCTGTTAATTGTATCGAGCCTTCCTTCAGGGATTACACATAAGATAGAATCATAATTCTGAGAGGATATACTAAACATGGTTTTAAAATTTTTTAGAGAGTAAGTAGTAAATATAATAATATGCTGCAAAATATTAAAATATGAGATAAAAAAAGGCCGTTACTTTTCTTTGTAACGACCTCATTATTTAGATATTTATATTATTCCTATTCTTGAGTCTGATTGATTTCTTTATCAACTAATATTCTACCGCAATATTCGCATACGATAACTTTCTTATGAGAAGCTATGTCTAACTGACGCTGTGGCGGGATTTTATTAAAACAACCTCCGCAAGCATCACGTTCAACGGTTACAACTGCCAATCCGTTACGTGCATTTTTGCGGATTCTCTTAAAAGCAATCAATAATCTTTCTTCAATCAAAGCTTCAATTTTAGCTGCTTTTTCATTTAATTTATCAGTTTCAATTTTAGTTTCAGAAGTAATTTCTTCAAGTTCTTTCTGTTTTCTGTCAAGATCATCTTCGCGTTCTTTCAACTGAACCATTGAAGAATCGATAGCTTCGTTTCTTTTTGCAAGATCAGCAGTATGCTCTTTGATTCTCTTTTCAGACAACTCGATTTCAAGATTCTGAAATTCAATTTCTTTTGATAATGAGTCAAATTCACGGTTATTACGAACGTTATTTTGTTGTTCAAGATATTTTTTAATCAGAACTTTTGACTCTTCTATTGCTGTTTTACGGTTTGCAATTGCTACCTCAAGGCTTTTAGTCTCATCCTTAAAGTTGTTGATTCTGGTTTTTAAACCTGCAATCTCATCTTCAAGGTCTTGTACTTCCAAAGGTAATTCACCGCGGAGTACTTTCAACTTGTCCATTTCAGATGCTACGACCTGAAGTTCATATAATAACCTCAACTTTTCTTCAATCGACATCTCTTTCCCGGTGACGTTCTGATCTTGTACTGTCATATTGCTTTATAAATTTATTAATCGTTTCAGAATAAAAATTTTACAGGATTTGTTTGTACCTCTGACAAACGGAGGGCAAATTTAGAAAATTTATTTGTAACTATTTCATAAAAAAGTTCTTTAGTGAATTGTTCACTTTCAAAATGTCCTATATCTGCCACAATTATTTTATTCTCACTTTCAAAATATTGATGATATTTAAAATCTCCGGTTACAAAAACATCTGCTTTTGAAGCTATAGCCTGCTTCAGCAAAGAGCTTCCTGATCCTCCGCACAAAGCTGCTTTTTTGATTTTTTTATCAATATTTCCTGAATATTTGATTGCATCGCATTTGAATACTGACTTTAAATAATTCAGAAATATTTCAGCATCAGTTTCTTCTTTTAAAAATCCGACAACTCCAAGTCCAATACAGGAATGAGTATTTTCGACTGGATAGATATCGTAGGCAACTTCTTCGTAGGGATGAGCTTTTAACAATGCTGAAATAATATTCCCCTGAGCAAAAGATGGAAAAACAATTTCAGTTCTGATTTCTTTTTCATGATGTTCAGTTCCTGCTACTCCAACAAAAGGATTTGTTGTTTCATTTCCTCTGAATGTTCCAGTCCCCTCTACATTAAAGCTGCATAAGTCATAATTGCCAATACTTCCTCCACCGGCAGAGAATATTGCACTTCTGACCTGATTGATATGATCAACAGGTACGTAGGTCACAATTTTTTTCAAAATACCTTTAAGAGGCAATAAAGTACTGATTTCCTGAAGTCCAAGCATTTCGGCCATTTTCCAGCTTACTCCACCTTTTGCAAAATCAAGATTTGTATGTGCAGAATAAATTGCAATATTATTTTTAATGGCTTTGAAGATAATTCTTTCAACAGAAGATTTACCGGTGATACTTTTTAATCCAGAAAAGATTAAAGGATGGTGTGAGATAATCAGTTTTTCCCCATGTAGGATAGCTTCGTCAATTACCTCTTCAGTAACATCCAAAGTGATCAAGGCAGAATCTGCTTCGTCATTTGTATTACCAATCTGTAATCCTGAATTATCCCAATCTTCCTGTAACGATAAAGGTGAAAAATCTTCAATACTGCTTATTATTTCACGGATTTTCAAAATCAGGGATATTTAAAGTTCGTTTTTAATTTCCTCAAGAACCGCTCTGATAGAATGTAATCTTTTTAAAATTTCCTGTTCCTGTATAACATCTTCCCTATTTTCTTTTATTTTCTGCTGAGCTCCTTTCAAAGTCATTCCTCTTTCCTTGACAAGATGATATACAAGTCGTATTTCCTCTATAGCTTCTTTGGTAAACATTCGGTTACCTTTATTATTCTTATGAGGTTTGATATTACTGAATTCCTTTTCCCAGAATCTAATTAAAGAGGGATTAACACCGAACATATCGGCAACCTCTCCAATCGAGTAAAAATGCTTTTCTATTTTTGAATTTTGATAAGTCACGTACAAATTTAATCAAAACTTCTTCCGTTGTTTTCAGATCTTGCAACTAATTGGTCAAATTCTTCTGCATTAAGATCTTTGAAGAAGTAATATTTTGGATCAACATTCTCACCGTTTTTAAATACTTCATAATGTAAATGCGGAGCAGTAGAGGTACCGGAGCATCCTACAAATCCGATAACCTGTCCACGTTTAATCTTTTGTCCTTCAGTTACGTTGAACTTACTAAGGTGGGCATATAATGTTTTGTATCCGAAACCGTGATTAATGATAACATGTTTACCGTGCCCGCTGCCCTGATTAAGAACTGCTTCAACAATGCCATTGCCAGTTGAATAAACGTTAGTTCCTCTGGGAGCAACAAAATCAATACCCCAATGAAACATTCTCACTTTATATACAGGGTGCAACCTTACTCCCCATCCGGAAGACATGAAAGAAAGGTCGTTATTTGAAACGGGCATAATAGCAGGAGTAGAAGAAAGTTCTTCTTCTTTATTGATGGCTAGTTTAAGTACTTCCTCATAGGATTTGGCTTGAATATAAGCTTGTTTTGCAACTATATCAACTCTCCTGGAAGTATTTAAAACCAATTCCGATTCATCTATAGACTTCAAATCAGAGTATTTGTCTATCCCTCCGAATCCGGCTTTTCTAACAGATTCCGGTATGGGATTTTTATCAAATATTACCCTGTAAATATTATCATCTCGTACTTGTATTTCATCGAGTACAGATTCAATTTGATTTAATTTGGAATTCAGAAAATTGTATTGTGAAAGTAATTTGTTGTTTTCCTCACGTAATGTTCGCATACCGGGAGTATCGAAATTTGAAACAAATAAAGAAGATACACCATAAGAAGCAAGAACAACAAAAATTAACACACAGGAAATAAAAAGGATTTTCTGCCCGTGTGTTGCTTTCTTGGGTTCAAAGCGAAGTGTTTTAGGATTAAAGAAATATTTAACTCCCTTCATTAGTGAAAATTTAAAAAATTTATAGTCGATGTATCCCTACAATTTCTATTTTTGCAAGGCTCAATAGATTAACTCCCTTCTATTAGCAAAACTAATAATATTTTCGGGAAATCCTAATATAATAAATGTGTTACACAATCTGTTTTTATAAAAATAAATACATAGTATGACTTCGCAGGAAATTAGAAATGCATTTTTAGATTTTTTTAAAAGTAAAGAACATCAAATAGTTAGTTCAGCTCCAATGGTCGTAAAAAATGATCCGACCTTAATGTTTACAAATGCCGGGATGAATCAGTTTAAAGATATTTTTCTTGGTAATGAACCGGCTAAGTATAAAAGAATCGCTGACACTCAGAAATGTCTGAGAGTTTCCGGAAAGCATAATGACCTTGAAGAAGTTGGTCATGACACATATCATCACACAATGTTTGAGATGCTTGGCAATTGGTCTTTCGGAGATTATTTCAAGAAAGATGCCATTGACTGGGCATGGGAATTTCTTGTTAAAAAAATGGGGATATCTCCCGACAAATTATACGCTACTATTTTTGAAGGCAATTCTGAAGATGGTGTTGCCCGTGATCAGGAAGCTTTTGATCTTTGGAAGCAATATCTCCCTGAGGACAGAATAATCAACGGAAATAAAAAAGATAATTTCTGGGAAATGGGAGATACAGGTCCTTGCGGTCCTTGTTCTGAAATCCATGTAGACATTCGTGATGATGAGGAAAGAAAGAAAATTCCCGGAATAAATCTTGTGAATAATGACCATCCGCATGTCATTGAAATATGGAATCTTGTTTTTATTCAATATAACAGAAAAGCTAACGGTTCTCTTGAAGAACTTCCTGCAAAACATGTTGATACAGGCATGGGCTTTGAAAGGCTTAACATGGTTATCCAGGGTAAAAAGTCAAATTATGATACTGATATTTTTCAAACTGTTATTACTGAAATAGGCAAACTTTCTGCAAAGAAATACGGAGAAAATGAAAAACAAGATATTGCAATGCGAGTCATTGCCGATCATTTAAGGGCAATTTCTTTTGCAATAGCAGATGGGCAGCTTCCGTCAAATAATAAAGCAGGTTATGTCATAAGGAGAATTCTTCGCAGGGCTGTCCGTTATGGCTATACTTTCTTAAACTTCAGAGAACCTTTCATCTACCGCCTTGTACCGGTTTTAAAAGCTCAAATGGGTGATGCTTTCCCTGAACTCAAAGCTCAGGAATCTCTTATTTCAAAAGTGATCAAGGAAGAAGAGGAAGCATTCCTCAGAACTTTGGAAACAGGTCTCAAGCTCCTTGATGGCATTTGTAAGAAAGCAAAATCTGCAAATCAGATAATCATTAGTGGAAAAGATGCTTTCACTCTTTATGATACTTATGGATTTCCTCTTGATCTCACTGAATTGATTATGAAGGAGAATAACCTTTCAGTAAACATATCTGAATTCAATGAAGAAATGGAACATCAAAAAAATCGTTCCAGAAATGCCTCTGCAGTTGAAGCAGGTGATTGGACAATGGTAGGGCAGGATGAAGTTGTTGAATTCATTGGTTATGATTTTAATGTTTCCGATGTCAAAATCATAAAGTACAGAGAAGTAAAAACTCAAAAAAAGAATTTATTCCATCTGGTATTCAATAAAACGCCGTTCTATGCAGAATCTGGTGGTCAGGTAGGAGATACAGGAACTATTGAATCAAATAATGAAACAATTAAAATCTTAGATACTCAAAAAGAAAACAATCTTATTATTCACATAACTGACAAGCTGCCTTCTAATCCAGAATCTGTATTTAAAGCAACAGTAAGTGATGCAAAAAGAATTGCAACTTCAAATAATCACTCTGCAACTCACTTGCTCGACCATGCTCTCAGAGAAGTTTTAGGCAATCATGTTGAGCAAAAGGGTTCGCTTGTTACACCAGAGTATCTTCGTTTTGACTTTTCTCATTTTCAAAAAGTAAGCGAAGAAGAACTATTAGAAGTTCAGCGTATTGTTAACAAGCTTATAAGGAAAAATATTCCTTGTAATGAATTTCGTTCAATCCCAATAAAAGATGCTCAGGAAATGGGTGCTATTGCTCTTTTTGGAGAGAAATACGGCGAGAATGTTCGGGTAATTAAATTTGGAGATTCAATTGAGTTTTGTGGGGGAATTCATGTTAAAAGTACAGGACAAATCGGCCTTTTCCATATAATTTCAGAAAGTGCAATTTCCGCAGGTGTAAGAAGGATTGAAGCTATCACTGCGACGAAAGCTGAAGAACTTATGGAGATGAATACTCTGGTAGTAAAACAAGTTAAACACATCTTAAATAACCCTTCAGATATTTCTCAGGCAATTCAGGACTTAATAGAGAAGAACAACAATCTTGCAAAACAAATTGAAGATTTTGAAAGGATTGAAGCAATGAAAATTAAGGATGAGCTTAAAAACAAAATTGAAAATATCAATGGTCTTAATGTAATAGCTCAGCTTATATCAGTAGACAATGCTCAGTTTGTTAAAGATATTGCTTTCCAGCTGAAAAGTGAAGTAGACAATCTTTTCCTTGTTCTTGGAGCAAATATAGAAGGAAAGCCAAATCTTTCGATTATGATATCTGAAAACTTAGTTAAAGAAAGAAACTTTAACGCAGGTAATATCGTTAGAGAAGCAGCTAAATCCATTCAGGGCGGAGGTGGAGGACAAGCATTTTATGCAACTGCCGGTGGCAAAAATATAAATGGACTAAGTGATGCTATTATTCAGGCTAAAAAAGCAATAGAATAAAAGAAATACAAACCTGTCAAATACAATGGGATATAATTTATAGTTATATCCCATTTTTATTTATAATAAAATTTTCAAATATAAATTTAACAAATTCGAATTTAAAAAATCTTCAATAAGCAACTACATGTCTAAATATGTGACAGTTATAATGCCATTTCATTAAAAATTAACCTTCTGTATGTATTTTATTGCTCTATCCTTAATAAAAATTCTACTTTAGAGACCGGAAATCTGGAAATTTTAAAATAGTTATGGAAGTTGCTTACCAAAAGGTTGAGCGAACATTTGATCTGCTCGATCGATATAAGAATGAGTATGCCGATAAAAAAGTAGCCCTCGGTGGTAAAGATGGTCAAAACTGGTATACTTATTCATCACATGAATATGTTGAAATCACAAATGATATAAGTTGTGGCCTTTTATCATTAGGTATAAAAAAGGGTGATAAGATTGCTACAGTCACTACCAATCGCCCCGAATGGAATTTCTTTGATCTGGGGATAGCTCAGATTGGTGCAGTCCATGTACCTATTTATCCTACAATAAGTATTGAAGAATACAAATATATTCTTGAACATTGTGAAGCAAGGATAGTAATCGTTGGTGATAAAAAGCTGTACGATAAAATAGGACCCATAATTAAAGAAATTGACAAACTTGAAGATATTTACTCTTTTGATAAAATTGAAGGTGTAAAACATTGGACGGCTCTTCGTGATACTGGTTCAGAATATCAGGAAAAAGAAAAACTGGATGAAATAAAAAGAACCATTATTCCTGATGATCTGGCAACTATTATTTACACTTCAGGAACTACTGGTGTTCCAAAAGGAGTTATGCTATCTCACACTAATCTGGTGTCAAATTTTACTGAGCACGCCAAAAATCATCACTTAGGTATAGAGGCAAGAGCAATTAGCTTCCTTCCTCTTTGTCATGTTTATGAGCGAAGCATGAATTATCATCTTCAATACAAAGGCATTAGTATTTATTATGTTGCCAATCTTGGCCATATAATGAATGCAGTTAAGGAAATAAAGCCTCACATATTTAATACTGTACCTCGTCTTCTGGAACGTATTTATGATGGCATTATAGGTAAGGGGAAAGAATTAAAAGGCTTAAAAAGAGCCATCTTCTTCTGGGCAATAATGTTAGGCAGGAAATTTGATTATGGAAAGAAATTCTCATGGTTCTTCAATCAAAAACGAAGACTTGCTGATTATCTTATATACTCAAAGTGGAGAGCTGTTCTTGGCGGACAAGTTGAAGTAATTGTTTCCGGGGGAGCTGCACTTCAGCCCCGTATTGCAAGGGTATTGGGTGTAGCAGGCATTAAAACACTTGAAGGTTATGGGTTAACTGAAACTTCTCCTGTTATTGCAGTTAGTAACCTGACAACAAATGAAATTAGAATAGGCACAGTCGGAATTGTTTTACCCGGGGTAGATGTTAAGCTTGCTGAAGATGGTGAGATCATTTGTAAAGGACCAAATGTAATGATAGGTTATTACAAAGAGCCCGAACTCACTCGTAATGTCATTGATGAAAACGGATATTTCCATACCGGTGACATTGGAAAGTTCATAGAAGGAAAATATTTAAAGATAACCGATCGCAAAAAAGAAATATTCAAGCTTTCAGGAGGAAAATACATTGCTCCTCAAATGATTGAGAATAAACTAAAAGAATCAATGTTTATCCAATTAGCTATGGTTGTTGGCGAAAATGAAAAATTTGCTTCAGCTTTAATCGTTCCTGACTTTGCGTACCTTCAGAAATGGTGTGAACAAAAAGGAATTGTATATACTACTAAAGAAGATATTATCTTAAATTCTGAAATCACTTCTGTCATTCAAAAGGAAGTAAGTGAAATTAACAAATCGCTTGGGCAAGTTGAAGAAATAAAACGTTTCAGATTAATTGCTGATGAGTGGTCACCTGAAACAGGAGAAATGTCTCCTACTCTAAAGCTTAAAAGAAATGTTATCGCTCAAAAATACAGCAACATAATTGAAGAAATATTTACACCTGCAAAAACAGAAGAAGGTATTATTCGAATAAAAATGCCAAGGATAAATCTCAGCCTCTCTGAATTGATTAATAAACTCAGAAATGGCAATATGTTTTAAACTTGCAATTTAAATTTTCTTTCAAAAAAATATTTGCTAATAAAAAAAATAAATCCCGATCATTACTGGTCGGGATTTTGGTTGCTCTGCACTATTTGAGAGTAAAGTTGTTTTTTTGAAAAGGGGAACAACTTTGGGAGTCCATGGAATTTCCGGAGCAACCACTCGCCTGGAGGCTATCTTTTATTTTTAAAGTCAATTAGCCCTTTCATATTTGATTCCAAAAGTGAAAAAAAAATATTCCTATTGCAAAAAAACTTAGTGAATGACTCATTTTTCTTTATGAATGTCATGTTTTAGCCAATGAACGGTTTTTATAAATAAAAAAATCCCGACCAAAAATGGCCGGGATTAATTGAATTTATTCCTTGAAAATTTTATTTTACATCATTCCTGGCATACCGCCACCCATTCCCGGTGAAGGCATTGGAGGATTATTTTCCTTTTCTTCAACAAGAACACATTCTGTTGTCAGGAACATACCTGCAATTGAAGCAGCATTTTCCAATGCAATACGTGTTACCTTAGCCGGATCAATAACTCCTGAATCAAAGAAATTTTGATACTCATCAGTCCTTGCATTATATCCAAAGTCATTATTTCCTTCTTTAACCTTCTGAGCAACAACGGCTCCTTCTTTACCTGCATTAATTACAATCTGACGTAATGGTTCTTCAATAGCGCGTTTTACTATTTCAATACCTGTATTTTCGTCATCATTTTCACCAATAAGACCTTCTAGTGATGGGATTGCTCTCAAATAAGCAACTCCTCCACCTGGAACAATTCCTTCTTCTACTGCTGCCCTTGTAGCACTTAATGCATCATCTACCCTGTCTTTCTTTTCTTTCATTTCAACTTCAGAAGCTGCTCCAACATAAAGTACAGCTACACCACCTGCAAGTTTTGCAAGTCTTTCCTGAAGTTTTTCTTTGTCATAGTCTGAAGTTGTAACTTCAATTTGCTTCTTGATTTGAGCTACTCTTGCAACAATATTGCTTTGTTCGCCACCACCATTAACAATTGTAGTATTTTCCTTGTCAATTGTTATTTTTTCAGCAACTCCAAGCATATCTAAAGTTGCCTGTTCAAGTTTCATGCCTTTTTCTTCAGTAATAACAGTTCCTCCAGTTAATACAGCTATATCTTCAAGCATTTCCTTACGACGATCACCAAATCCGGGAGCTTTTACTGCTGCTACTTTCAATGATCCTCTTAATCTGTTCACTACAAGAGTTGCAAGCGCCTCTCCATCTACATCTTCAGCAATTATCAATAAAGGACGACCTGTTTGAGCAGCAGCTTCAAGTATTGGGAGAAGATCTTTCATTGTTGAAATCTTCTTGTCATAAATAAGAATGTAAGGGTGGTCAAGTTCAGCTGCCATTTTTTCTGTATTGGTAATGAAATAAGCTGAAATATAACCTCTGTCAAACTGCATACCTTCTACTACATCAACGTATGTATCAGTACTTTTTGATTCTTCTACTGTAATAACACCTTCTTTGTTAACTTTCTCCATTGCTTCAGCAATAAGCTTACCTATTGTTTCATCACCATTGGCTGAAATACGGGCAACTTGTTCTATTTTGCTGAAATCATCACCAACATTTTGTGATTGATCCTTGATACTTGCAACTACTTTGCCAACTGCTTTATCAATACCCCTTTTCAAATCCATTGGGTTTGCACCTGCAGTTACATTCTTCAAGCCAACTGTTATAATTGACTGTGCAAGAACTGTAGCAGTTGTTGTACCATCTCCTGCGTCATCTCCTGTTTTAGAAGCTACTTCTTTAAGCATCTGTGCTCCAAGATTCTCGTATGAATCTGACAAATCAATTTCTTTAGCAACAGTTACACCATCTTTTGTTATTTGTGGTGCACCAAATTTCTTTTCAATGATAACATTACGTCCCTTTGGTCCTAATGTAACTTTTACAGCGTCGGCCAATTTGTCTACACCTTTTTTCAAAAGGTCACGTGCTTCAATATCGAATTTAATTTCTTTAGACATATCTAGTAAATTTTATAAGTTGTTAAATTAATCAGGCAATGTACAATACATCATTTTGTGAAAGTAATAAATAATCAGTACCGTCTATGCTTAGTTCTGTTCCTGAATATTTACCATAAAAAACAGTATCACCAACTTTTACTTCCATGGTTTCATCCTTTTTGGCTGAACCTGTTAAAACTACTTTTCCTTGTTGTGGTTTTTCTTTTGCTGAATCAGGAATAATAATTCCACTGGCTGTCTTTGCTTCAGCTGCCATAGGTTCTACAAGGATCTTCCCTGCAAGAATTTTACCTTTTAAATCTGCCATTTTATTTTATTTTTTTTAGTTTAACATACATTTTGAATTTCACTTTCATCCAATTTCATGCCAAATGAATATGCCGGGTTATTTATGCCATTGTGACATGTTTACTTTGTAAAAACAAAAAAGGTGTCACTTTTCAGCAACACCTTAATGTTATTTTTTCAATTCCTGATTATTTTCCTTCTTCCTCTGTTTTGCTACCTGCTGTTTCAATGTCAGAAGCTGATGTAGGGAAATTAGGTGCTTGTGTAGGGTCAACAGCTGATTGTACCTGCTCACTGATAATAGATTGCTTACTTGCTGTACTCCTTTCGATAAAAGCACTTGCCAATATGCACAACACCAACAGTGCACCTGCAAGATACCAGGTTGCCTTTTCCAAAAAATCTGCAGTGCGCCTAACACCCATTATCTGATTATTGCCGGAAAAGCTGGATGCTAATCCACCGCCTTTTGAATTTTGTACCAATACTATAAGTACAAGAAAAAGGCATACTATAAAAATTAGAATAATTGCAACCGTATACATTTTATTTGTCTTTAGATAATAACTCTTTTATTTTTTCAATTTGACCCGCAAAGTAAATATTTTTTTCCGGTATTTTCAAACTTAATTTTTCATAAGCTTTAATTGCTTCTTTATATAAGCCCTGTTTCATATAAATTGAAGCTAAGGTTTCTGTAATTAAGTCCTCCTCAATCCTTGGCCCTGCCTCATTTTGCTCATTATGTGTTTCTTCTTCAGCAACAACAGGAATTATTGGATTTGCTTTAAGAAATCTTTCTATAAGATCATCGTTACTTAATTCTTTCTTGTCGGCTTGTTCTTCTTCAGTCTCTATCAATTGAATCGGTGTTTCCGAAAAACTACTTACAATTTTTATCTCTTCAAACTTGTATTCATTATTAAATTTTCCCAAGTTAATTGTATCATCAATAGGGATCAATTCATATCTTTCTTGATCCTTAAAATTCAATTCAAGCAGACTGAACAATCGGGATCTGTCGGAAATAAAAATAGCATTCTTTGAGAGCTCAGTGTTAAATTTAAAACTTCCGGTATTCTTTAAATTCCTTAGATATAAACTTCTGGCAGCAGGGAAAAATGGATAATATTCAATTATCTCTCTTAATCCTGCTTCGCTTGAGTCATCAAGAAGCCATGGCTTTCTTACAAATTCTATAAATTCCGTTTTCTTCACTATATTACCAGTTTCCTACAGATTTATTATAGATATCTTCAATTATTTGCTTAACAATAGTTTCTACCAACTGCTCTTCTGCATCACTTAAGATTAAGTCGGAACTAAATTCATCATATGCAGAAAATTCAGTTTCAAAATCCTGCTCATGTTCTTTATTATTGGTAAACTTAACCTTTATCCTTACCGTAAGCCTGTTCATTGAGGCCACATCATCCGACTTTATTGCCATTGGCTGCACATCATAACCAACTATCTCACCTTCAAATTCAAGATCACCGTTATCTGTCTGATAATCCAATCCGGCCTGACGAGTAAATTTTTCTTTAAGCTGCTCAGCAAAATAATCACTCAGAGTAGGATTAATTATTCTTGCCCTGTTGGGAAAATTATAAATTGAATAGGTTTTTATATCACGCGAAACTGCCCCTTGTGTAAATGAATAGCTAACTGTACAGCTAATGTACACAAACATAATAAGCAAAGAATAAAATATAAATCGTACTTTCTTCATAATTATTATCTTATTCTATATCATATTCTTTAATCTTCCGGTATAATGTTCTCTCTGAAATACCTAGCTCATTTGCTGCATGCTTCCTTTTCCCGTTATACTTGCCCAAAGCTTTTATTATTAATTCTTTTTCCTTTTCCTCAAGTGAAAGCGACTCTTCAATAAATTCCTCAGTATCCTGAATTATATCATCATGATTAATCACAATCTGGGCAGGCTGAACAGGGCTAACCTGCTGCTTATATGGCTTTTCTGCAGTTACTTCTAATTCGGCTTCTCCTTCATGGTATAATTTCCTTATTATCCTTGCATTGTCAGTTTTCACCTGAGAATCCTGATCTCCATGTTGCATAAGGTCGAAAACGAGCTTTTTCAAATCAGTTACATCCTTTTTCATATCGAATAATACCTGATATAAAATTTCTCTTTCTGATGAAAAAGTCTTCTCTTCACCCCTGTTATATAAAGCAGGGAGCTGATGCTCATGAAAATGCGGAAGATACCCCCTTAATATCATACCGGTAATATTCCTGTCTTGCTCAATTATCGATATCTGCTCGGTAATGTTTTTAAGTTGCCTTACATTTCCCGGCCAGGGAAAAGACATAAGTACCTGACGCGCTTCATCGTCAAGACGAATTGAAGGCATTCTGTACCTTTCTGCAAAATCATGGGCAAACTTTCTGAACAGCAATGGTATATCTTCTTTCCTATCTCTTAATGGTGGTACAAACAACGGAACCGTATTCAGACGATAATATAAATCTTCCCTGAACTTATTCTCTGATATTGCTCTTGGGATATCAAGGTTTGTTGCTGCTACTACCCTTACATTGGTCTTTATTACTTCTGAAGAACCTACCTTAATAAATTCGCCTGCTTCCAGAACCCTTAAAAGCCGAACCTGTGTCGAAAGAGGAAGCTCCCCTGCTTCATCAAGAAATATTGTCCCCCCGTCAGCTACTTCAAAATAACCTTTACGATCAGACAATGCCCCGGTAAACGAGCCTTTAACATGCCCGAATAATTCAGAATCAATTGTTCCTTCAGGTATTGCCCCACAGTTAACTGCTATATATTTGCCATGCTTTCTCGATGAATACTGATGTATTATCTGAGGGAATACTTCTTTCCCAACACCGCTTTCTCCTGTTATTAGAACAGATAAATCTGTTGGTGCAACCTGTACTGCAACCTCAATCGCACGATTAAGTCCCGGTGAATTGCCTATTATCCCAAACCGCTGTTTTATATCCTGAGTATCTATCATTTCTTTAAAACTATTTCAAACATGAAATATTTTCCGATTAACTGACAAATTTACAATTTTAAACAAATCTGTTGTAAAATTATGTTGCACTGTTTAAGTAATCTTTCCTCTTTTTAATATTTGTTTTAAGTGTATATGATACAATCGCGTTTTGTGTTTATCCCAATATCCAATTCTACATTTTTAATTATCTTTAAAAAAAATATTATAATGAATCCTTTGATAGTAATACCAGCACGATTCTCTTCAACCCGATTCCCGGGAAAACCCCTTGTATTGATAAATGGTAAACCAATGATACAACATGTCTGGGAAAGATGTAAAAGCACTTGCGAACAGGTAGTCGTAGCTACTGATGATCATAGAATTTTTAATGCAGTAGAAGCTTTTAGAGGAAAATGTGTAATGACTTCCCCGAATCATAATAGCGGAACAGACCGATGTGCCGAAACCGCCCGGAGAATGGATACAGAGCTTATTTTTGACATAGTAATCAATGTTCAGGGTGATGAACCATTTATTGAGAAAGAACAAATAAATAAGCTAATTGATTGCTTCTCTGATCCTGATACGGAAATAGCTACGCTTATAAGCCCAATAAAAGAATCAGAATCGCTTTTTAATCCTAATAAAGTTAAAGTTGTTACTTCTAATAACGGGTTTGCATTATACTTCAGCCGCCAGCCAATTCCATATCAAAGAGACGTGCCTGAGCAAAACTGGCTCGATAATATTCAGTATTATTCTCATATAGGCATGTATGGTTTTAAAAAGGAAGTACTATTAAAAGTTGCAGATCTTGAACAGACTCCTCTTGAAATAAGCGAAAAGCTTGAACAACTACGCTGGCTGGAGAATAATTTCAAAATCAAAACTGCAGTTACATTTACTGAAAATCAAGGGATAGATACTCCCGAAGATCTTGAAAAAATAATAATATGAGTATACCCGAAATAATTAAGGATGATAAATGGTTAGAACCCTACACTAATATATTTGTTGAATGGGAAAATTTATCAATATCTAAAGAAAATGAGCTATGCCGCGGAGGCAATTTATATGATTTTTCAACGGGATATCTTTATTTCGGACTTCATCTTTCTGAAGGTAAATGGCATTTGAGAGAATGGGTTCCCAATGCTACTTCAATTTATCTCATAGGCTCCTTCAACGATTGGACTGAAGATGAACATTATAAACTTAATGATACAGGATTTGGTAACTGGGAACTTATTCTTGATGAAACTGAATTGTCACATCTCGACTTATACGCTCTTTCAATTCATTGGGAGGGCGGTTCAGGTAAAAGAATACCTGCCTGGGCACGCCGTGTTGTTCAGGATCCGGTTACTCATATTTTCAATGCCCAGATTTGGCATCCTGTAGTTAAATATAAATGGAAAACCAAAAAGTTTAAACCGGTTGATGAAGCCCCTTTAATTTATGAAGCCCATATAGGCATGGCAGGTGAAGAGGAAAGAGTTCATTCATTTAATGAATTCAGAACTGACATTCTTCCAAGAATAATTGAAAGCGGATACAATACCATTCAATTAATGGCTATTCCTGAGCACCCATACTATGGTAGCTTTGGATATCATGTATCAAGCTTTTTTGCACCATCTTCCCGTTTTGGTACTCCCGAAGAATTAAAGCAGCTTATTGACGAAGCTCATGCTAATAATATAGCTGTAATAATGGACCTTATCCATTCTCACGCTGTGAAAAATGAAGTTGAAGGACTTGGCAGATACGATGGCAGCAAATATCAGTTTTTCCATGATGGCATCAGAGGTGAACATCCTGCATGGGATTCATATTGCTTTAATTACGGTAAAAACGAAGTACTTCACTTCCTCCTTTCCAATATCAAATTCTGGCTTGACGAGTTCAACTTCGATGGTTATCGCTTTGATGGAGTGACCAGCATGCTATATTTTGATCATGGATTAGGCAAAGCTTTTGGTGGTTATGATGATTATTTTTCTCCTAATCTTGATTATGAGGCCGTTGTTTATTTCAAACTTGCCAATAAACTAATTCATCAGGTTAAGGAAAAGGCATTGTCTATTGCTGAAGACATGAGCGGATTGCCCGGACTTGCCGCTCCTCTTGAAAAGGGGGGTTTAGGTTTTGATTATCGCATGTCGATGGGGGTTCCTGATTACTGGATTAAGATGATCAAGGAAAAGAAAGATGAACAATGGGAAGTTGGCGATATCTTTTATCAAATGACAGCCCACCGAATGGATGAAAAGGTTGTAAGCTATGCAGAAAGCCATGACCAGGCACTTGTTGGCGATAAAACAATAATATTCAGGCTTATCGACAAGGAAATGTATTACAGCATGCGTAAGGATCAGCCCAATCTTGCTGTTGAAAGAGGTATCGCACTACACAAAATGATTCGCATGGTAACATCAAGCTGTGCAGGTGGTGCTTACCTTAATTTCATGGGCAATGAATTCGGCCACCCTGAATGGATTGATTTTCCCCGCGAAGGAAACAACTGGTCGTACCGTCATGCCAGAAGGATATGGAGTATTTCTGATAATCCAGAGTTACGTTTCCACTGGCTTAAAGATTTCGATCGCGATATGATAAACCTGTTAAGAAATAAAAAGCTTATATCAATACCTGAAATATGGAAGGTATGGGAGAACAAGGAAGATCAGGTTTTAGCTTATTCAAGGGGGGAATTATTGTTTGTTTATAATTTCAATCCATACATGTCTTTCACTAATTATGGTATTGCCTATGAACCTTCCAAATTCAAAATCATATTAAGTACTGATTCTTCTGCTTATGGAGGTCAGGATAGAATAGATGAAAGGATGAATTACTATACAATTCCTTCAGGCAAAAACGAGGGCACTCATTATCTTCGGCTTTATCTCCCGGCCCGAACGGCAATAGTCCTTGAAAAAACACCTTTAAAAAGGATAAAGTAAAAAAAAAGAGGCCATCCTTTTTGGAAAGCCTCTTTTTATATCAGTATAAATAAATTATCTGTTAGGCTTAATAGATGAATAATTGATATGCAATGCAGCAGCTTTCCTAAGCTCCTGTTTAATATCAGTAACAATACCCATCTTAGTGAACTCATCAACCTTCAATGAAAAAATCATCTGAGGTACTTCTGACTCATCATGTGTCTGCCTTTCAGCTTCTACGTAATCAGGAATATCGCTTACCTTAGCAAAATTATCATTCAGCTGAATTTGTGGCTCTGTACCATATAAATGTTGCAAAGATCTTATAGGTGCTCCAACATAAATATAGCTGACAAGGGTTTTCTTTTCCATCTTGTTAATTTCAGTAGCTTGAGGTAAATGTATTTTTACCTTAAGCGATGCTTGCCTTAACGAAGTGGTTGCCATAAAGAAAAACAGCAACATGAAAACGATATCAGGTAATGAAGCTGTAGAAATTGGAGGCAGATCTTTTGCCTTGCTTTTACTGAATCTTGACATTACTTATTCCCTCCTATCTTTTTAGGTTCAGCTTCTGATATCTTTTGCGGATATACTTCCTGAACAGCCTTTTGTTGTTCTTCGTTAAGCTTACTATAAGGTTTACCAAACTTCTCACCTGATATTTCATCACGCAACTCGTTAATTGCAGCAATAAGCTCATTTTGAACCTTGATATAAGTACCATAAGTAGTACCTACGTCATTTCGTAATGAAATTACAGCACTTTTAGATATAACCTCATAATCACCTATAAAATCGAAAGATCGTACTTCCTTTTCAGGCAGGTTTGGTAAATTCATCGGGTTAGCAAGGAAAGCTTTAGTCTTTTCCTTTAAGTCTTCAACCCTGCAAATTTCACCTTCAACCATAAGCCTGTTTTCGCGGTCAACCAAAACAACAAAAATATTTCGTTCCTTGACTGGCGGCGCATTATCATCTACCTGCGAAGGATCAACCCATGGCGGCAATCTTCTTTCAAGACCTTTGTCCTGATCCATTGTAGTTGATACAAGAAAGAAGATTAGCAGCAAGAAGGCAATATCCGCTAAAGAAGATGATGGTATTTCGGGCATTTTCCTTGGCATAATGGCTCTTGTTTAAAATTAGTTGCGTTTAATTGAACTTTTCAAACTAAAAAATACAACTGAAAGAGCAGCTGCACCAAACAAAATATATACACAAATAAGCCCTGCACCAATCCAACGTGATATTGAAGGAGTCAATGTTCCATCAGCAACAAACTTATCTACCCCAAAGAATTGAGGCAATTCACTTGTTGATAAAGCCCATGAAACAAAAACTAATACTGCAACACCAACCAGCAAAAGTAAAGTGCTTATTATTTGTTTTTTATCTTTTAATATCTGTATAAGAGCAAAACCTAATGCCAATATTAAACCGGCAACTGTAAGTATAACTGCCCAGTTGATATTCAACGAAATCATTTTTTCAGCTCTTGCTCCGGGGTTTTCCTGACTCTCAATAGAGAAGAACAATACTCCTACCAAAACCAGGGATATTGCCATCAGTACCCATAAAGCATATTTAGCTATTTTACCTCTTTTCTCCATAATCGAGATTATTTTTTAGCGTTGTACTTAACTATCATGTCAAGTAATGAAATTGATGAATTTTCCATATCACCTGTGATACTGTCAATCTTTGACAAACAATAGTTGTAAAATACCTGCAGAATCATAGCTACTATAAGACCAAATACTGTTGTGATCAAAGCAATCTTAATACCACCGGCAACAAGAGTCGGGCTAATATCACCTGCTACTTCAATAGCATCAAAAGCTGCGATCATACCGATAACTGTTCCCAAGAATCCGAGCATAGGGCCTAATGCAATAAAAAGACCTACCCAGCTTAAATTTCTTTCAAGCAAACCGGCCTGTACACTACCATAAGAAAGAATTGATTTTTCAATAACTTCAACACCTTCTGCATGACGATCCAATCCCTGATAGAATATACTTGCAACTGGTCCTCTTGTGTTACGGCAAACATCCTTTGCTGCTTCAAATCCACCTTTTTCAAGGGCAGCTTCAACATCAACCAATAATTTTTTAGTATTGGTAGTAGCGAGGTTCAAATAAATAACACGTTCAATTGCCAATGCCAAACCTAAGATAAGACAAAGCAAAATTGATGTCATAAAGCCAGGCCCACCTTCGATGAATTTCTGTTTCAATGCGCTGTGCATTGATTGTCCTTGTTCAGCTGTTACAGCTTCTTCTTCAATCTTGTCAGCTGCAACATTAGCTGCAGGTTGAGCAGCAGGTGCTACTTGTTCTGTTGCCGGAGCTGCAGTTTCCTGAGCTTTAACAATGACCGATGATCCCAAGACGAACACCGAAAGAACAGCTATTAATGCAAATAATTTTTTCATGATTCTTTTTAAAATTTATTCAACAATTATTCTTACTATTTCTTTTATTTTAATTAAACATTATTTCACTTTTGCGGAGAGAGGGGGATTCGAACCCCCGGTTCCGTTTCGCGGAACACACGCTTTCCAGGCGTGCCAGTTAAGCCACTCCTGCACCTCTCCCTAATACTCAAACAATAAAAATGCAAGAGCCTGTACTTATTATCTTATTGAACCTCTGCTGATAATACCCGATTTAGATTTCAATTCCTTACCAAATATTACTTACAACTTCTCAAATGAAAATTTGAGGGCTGAAAATTACAAAAAAAAACATAGAATAAACAAATCTATACAGTTATTTCTCCCCTCATATTTTTATTTATGCTTTTTCTTATTTCTTCTAAGCTAATCCCCTGCCCTAATAAATACATCATTTTGGTAACTGCTGCCTCAGTGGTCATATCGTAACCGCTTATCACTCCTGCCTCTAAAAGATTTAAACTTGTCTCATACAAACCCATTGATACTTTTCCCCCCGCACACTGACTGATATTTAAAACAATTATCCCCTTATCAACTGCCTTCTTTATAGTCTTTGTCATCCAAGGTGTATTCGGAATATTGCCGCTGCCAAACGATTCTAAAATTATCCCCTTCAATCCTTTCATCGAAATTATATTTTCCATCATCGGTCTGCTAATACCTGGAAATATCTTCAAAATTACAACGTGAATGTCAATCTGATTGTTTATTATGAGTTCTCCATTGTCAGGTCTCATTATAAACTCTTCGTAATAATGAATATCAACTCCTGCTTTTGCTAACGGCGGATAATTCTTTGAATCGAAAGCCCGGAACTGCTCTGAATCAATCTTGGAAGTACGATTCCCTCTAAGTAATAAAGAATCAAAGTAAATACATACTTCGGGAACCATTGCTCTCCCATCTGCCTTCTTTGCAGCTGCTATCTCAACTGCTGTAAGCAGATTTTCTTTCCCGTCAGTTCTTAAAACTCCTATTGGCAATTGTGACCCTGTGAAAACAACCGGCTTGCTAAGGTTTTCAAGCATAAAGCTTAATGCTGAGGCAGTATACGACATTGTATCAGTGCCATGTAAAACAACAAACCCGTCAAACTTTTTATAATTGGCATAAATAATTAAGGCAAGCTTATTCCAGTGCTCAGGTGTTATATTTGAAGAATCGAGAGCAGGCTCAAATGATATTGAAGAAATTTCATATCCAAACTTCAACAACTGTGGTATCTCATTTGAAAGCTGTTCAAAATTAACCGGAAGCAGGGAACCATCTTCTGGACGCTGGACCATTCCTATAGTACCACCGGTATATATTATCAGAATTGAAGGCCGCATAATTATGTTTCGACAAATTTATATTAATTTGCCCAATGAACATCAAATAATACGGATTGATTTAAACTGATTTTAATTTTTCAAATACCTGTAATGCAGAATAATCTGTTATAAGTTCAATTTCTTTTGAAGGTAAAGAATATACCTCCGATATTTTTTGAAGAATCAATGGAATATAGCTGCTTTCATTTCTTTTACCCCTATATGGCACCGGTGCCAGATATGGCGAATCGGTCTCAAGAACTAAATCTTCAGGTTTCAAATTAGAAATAACGGAATCCACTCCCGAATTTTTAAATGTCACTGTTCCTCCTACTCCAATTTTAAATCCCATCTCCAAAACTTCTTTTGCCTGTTCATGATTACCAGAGAAACAATGGAATATCCCTTTCATCCCATTCACATATTCAAGTTTAAGATTTTTCATTACTACTTCAAAGGAGTCCCTGACATGAATAACAACCGGTATCTTTAATTCAGCTGCTCTTTTCAGTTGTTGACGGAAAACATATTCCTGCTCCTCAACAAAAGTTTTATCCCAGTATAAATCGATACCTATTTCCCCGATTCCGAAAAACTCTCTTTTATTGAGCCAATAATTAAAAACTTCAAGCTCCTGCTCAAAATCTTCTTTAACTGAAGTAGGATGTATTCCTATCAATGGAAAACACATATCAGAATAATCATCTGCGATATCGAGCATTGGCTTTATTGATGAGCTGTCGATGTTCGGCGTAATTATCTTACTAACTCCGGCTTCCTTCGCCCTGATGATTACTTCATCAATTTCGCCCCGGAAGTCCTCAGAATATATATGTGAGTGAGTATCTATCAAAATTTATAATTTCGGCAAAAGTATGATTTAAGGCTGTGTAAGTAAATATTTTAAATAAAAGAAATAGTTATTTTATCATTAACTTAATCTTTCCTGTCAAACAGTGACCTGAACCGTACCAAGTTCTTACCACATTCTACCCAAACACCATAAGCGAACCATTCTTATGGTATTTGGGTAGTTTGTGGTACGAATTTGCTACGGTTGAGATTCGAATGAATAATATATTTTGTCAGGCTAAGCCAAACCGGAATTGTAATCTTCCAAGAGAATAAGCCCCAATAGAAATGACTTACATTTCCAACATTTTTATCTTTTTATAATCATATTTTAAAAAAATAGTGATAATTTGCCCAAAAAGGCTATTTATCAATATTTACAGTTAGGCAACAATGGATTTCCCTTTTAGGACAGAAATAAAAATCAATGAGTCGGGTAAGGATTTTAACTACTCAACACCGGCATTTTTTATTGGTTCATGTTTCTCTGATAACATTGGCAGGAAGCTCGAAAAGAGCAAGTTCACTGTTATGCTTAATCCTTTTGGAGTATTATACAATCCTGTTTCAATATGCAGTGCTTTAAATACAATAATTAAAAAGACGCAAATTACGCATAACGATCTTATTCTCCACAACAACCTATATCATTCATTCTTATTTCATGGTTCATTTTCATGCACTTCTCCTGAAAAACTAATAATGAAATGCAATGAAGTGATTGAAGAAGCAAATAATTTTCTAAAGAAGAGTAGTTTTATTTTTATAACATTCGGGTCTTCATTTGTTTATGAATATAAGGAGACTGGTGAAATTGTTTCAAATTGCCATAAAATACCAGACTCTGCATTCAAACGTTACAGGCTTACAGTGGAACAAACAGTAAGCAAATGTAATGAGCTGATCAGCGATTTAAAATATTTTAACCCGGAGCTGCAGATCATTTTTACAGTAAGTCCTGTAAGGCATTTTAAGGATGGGGCACATGAAAATCAATTGAGCAAGTCGGTATTACTTCTTGCAATTGATGAGATCATTAAAGATAACAGTAATAAAGAAATTAGTTATTTCCCTGCCTATGAAATAATGAATGATGAATTACGCGATTACAGGTTTTATACAGAAGATATGATACACATATCTGAAATTGGGGTAAATTATATTTATGCGCAATTCAGAAAGTGTTTTTTTAAGACAAACACACTTGAGTGTATGAAAGAAATAAATGAGATTGTAAGGGCAAGTGAACATAGGATTTTAAACCCTGATCCTGTATCCCTTAGTATGTTCAGGGACACAATGATAGCAAAGATTTTAAAGTTTGGTTCTGCTTATCCATTTATTAATTTTAATAAAGAACTTGAACATTTTAATAATCTTAGTTACATTGAGTGATGTTTTTGCATAAATTTATAAAGAGTTTAATCTATAACAAATTTTGTGAATGAGTTACCTTAAATTTGATAAACAACAGCTTGTAAATCTGGAATATTCATTATTGAGGGAAGTTCTGCAAACAAACCGTGCAGGTTCATACAGCTGCACAACCCTATCCGGTTGTAATACCAGAAAGTATCATGGTTTGCTGATTTGTCCAAATGAATCACTTGACGGTGGAAAGCATGTTTTGCTTTCATCACTTGATGCGACAATAATACAGCATGGAGCAGAATTTAATCTTGGAATACATAAATATCAGGGAGATCAATTTGAACCAAAAGGGCATAAATATATTAGGGATTTTGAATTTGACATTATTCCTGTTACTATTTACAGAGTCGGAGGTGTTATTTTCAAGCAGGAAGTTCTTCTTGTTGAAGATGCCGAACAGGTTTTAATAAAATATACACTTGTAGATGCACATTCTCCTACAAAATTAAGACTTAAGCCTTTTGTTGCATTCAGAAACATGCATTCCTTATGCCATTCCAATATGTTTGCCAATACAAAATATCAGCCTGCTCCCAATGGCATTAAGATTAAGCTATATGAAGGCTATCCTTACCTTCACATGCAGATGTCGAAGAAGGCTGAGTATATTGCTAATCCTCACTGGTATTATAATATTGAATATATGAAAGACCGGTCGAGAGGATACGATTATCTTGAAGATCAATATGTTCCCGGATATTTTGAAGTTGATATAAAGAAAGGTGAAAGTATAATTTTCTCAGCATCAACAGAGGAAGTGAAAACTTCAGAATTAAAGACCAAGTTTTCAGATGAGTTATGGAATAAAACACCAAGAAACAGCTTTTTCAATTGTTTACTGAATGCAGCAGAGCAATTTGTTATCAAGAAGCCATCTGTAACTGATATACAGGCAGGATATCCCTGGTATATGGGCAGGGTAAATCAAACCTTTGTTGCTTTGCCGGGATTATCAATTGCATTGAATGATCCTGAGCTTATTGAAAAGATAATCGACAACAATGTTGCCCGGTTGAGAAACGGATTATTCCCAAAAAAATGGGGCAGGTTTGGTTCTGCCTATGATTCGGCTGATGCTCCACTGTGGTTTTTCTGGGCAATACAAAAGTTGACAGATGAGCTTGGAGGAAGGAAAAAAGTATGGACAAAGTATAAGGACACTTTCATTTCGATATTAAATGCTTATCGGAATGGAACTGACTTCAACATAAAGATGAATGAAGACGGGCTTATATGCACCAATTATACCGGCATAGCCCTTTCCTGGATGAATGCATATTCAAACGGCATGCCGATTACTCCGCGTTATGGCTGCGCTGTTGAAATAAATGCACTTTGGTATAATGCTATCTGTTTTGCACTTGAATTGGCAACAGAAGAAAACGATAAAACATTCACAAAAAACTGGAAAGAAATAATAGCAATTACCGGAGAGTCTTTCAGAAAAGAATTCTGGAATGAAGAAAAGGGGTACCTTGCCGATTGCACTTATAATAGAGTTACTGATTGGTCAATAAGACCAAATCAAATAATTGCCACTGCTTTGAAATATTCTCCTTTGACAAAAGAGATGAAGAAATCAATCATCAGTTTTGCTAAAAGAGAACTACTGACACCAAGGGGAATAAGAACACTTTCACCCAGAGATGAAAGGTATATTGGAACCTATGAAGGGAACGAAGAACAAAGAGAACAGGCAATTCATCAGGGAACAGTACATCCGTGGCTGATTGGATTTTTCATTGAAAGCTACCTGCTTATACATCAGAGAGGCGGTTTATCATTTACCAAAACAATAATGGAGGGTTTCGAAGAAGAGATGAACAATCATTGCATCGGAACAATCTCAGAACTTTACAACGGTAATCCTCCGCATACGGGCAAGGGAGCTATTTCACAGGCGTGGAACATTGGTGAAATACTCCGGGCGTATCAGATAATAGATAATTGTGAAAACAAAGCCTTATAACATGAAAGTATTAATGTTCGGTTGGGAGTTTCCTCCACATATCTCAGGAGGGTTAGGGACAGCTTGTTATGGGCTTACTAAAGGTCTGTCCAATTTTAAAGATATTGAAATTGTTTTTGTTGTCCCCAAAGCATATGGTGATGAAGACCAGTCATCTATGAGGCTAATAGGAGCAGGCGATGTACAGATAACAAAAAAGAAAATATTTTTCAATGATTATCAGTCAAAGATTGATTATTTCGAAGTTGATTCGGCAATTGTACCATATATTGATCCTGAAGAGTTCTGGCAATTAAAAAGTACGAGGTATTCGAA
>JAGODU010000232.1 GCA_017998095.1 Prolixibacteraceae bacterium
GATATATTTTTGATTATAATTATATTTCATAGGATAAAATGAAATGAAATGAATTATCGCGTCTTTATTTTTAACGAGGGGTGAAGATCATGGCTCCGCGTCTGCCGTCAGCCGTTAACCAATTTCCCCATGGATTATGAGCGTTACAGAATGAAGATCTTTTAAAACATTTAGAACAGTAAATTGTAAAACAGGTATCACACATCGTCCAATTGTTAGCACCTTGTTTCTCCGGTGCAGTTACGCCACAAACAGAACATTTAACAAACTCGCCTAGTCTTTCTATTGCCATAGTTATTCTCTCTCAAAGTGCGTAACTATTTTTCATGCATTTTCGTTGGACTATAATTACACCCTGAACCATTATTTAATGAACCACAATATTCACATTTTTTTTCATCTTCACTATGTTCATGCATTTTCGTTGGACTATAAGAACAACCTGAACCATAGTTTAACGAACTACAATATTTACACTTACTCATTTCATTCCTCCTTTATGAATAATTCTTTTCAATAAAGTATATGGATTTGATTGTGAATCATTTTAAAATTCATTAACTACGAAGTCAATAAGAATTTCCTCTTTATATTCCTTATAAACCCCCAGTCTACATATATTAATACCTGAATAAAGATTTAAGAAATCATTATTCAAAGCCAGTTTCATAGCAATTCCCATCATCAATTCAATCAACAACCCCTTAATACCCCTTCAATCGGAGGCAACATGGAATCAGGATTACAGGAAATCCGGAGAGAGAAAGTTTACATTACGCCGGATATGGACATAAAGGAACTAATGGAAAAATACGGAGTGGCGGAAACAACAGCTCGCAACGGTAGAAAGAAAGGTTGGTTAATCAAGAACTACAGCAGGAACCAGGTCATTATTGATCGTGATAATTTTGACGCAAAACTTTGCTATTCCATCGCAAAACAGGTCTTCTGGAAAAGGTTCAGGAACAATCCGGTGGCGTTGGAAATCAGGGACGATCTCATTCAGGAAGCCGTAACTCTGATGTATATGCAGTCAGGAAAAGTCAAGGAAGGAGCAAATGACCGGTATAATTGTCGATATGGATATTGGTGGGTAGCATTCAACTCAATGATGACTTACCTGAAAAAATGGACGAACAGAACCAAGGATGAATGTGAGCTGACAAATGACTATCATCCTATGATGGCGCATTCGAACAGAGTCTGGATACCGGATTATGGATGGCAAAATTGTTAAATTTGAAATTGTTAATGTTGATGATGGGAATGGGAAACAGTTACAAGAAAGACAGCGCGCACTGGATGAAGGACAATTGAAGGGGTTGTCCTTTGTCCTGGTGCGTAGTGCGGCCGCGTGCCACATGCTAATTTCAAGCACAACTTTCCTTGCATAATCAATGTATTTCACATAATTAACATATGGTCTCTTTCCCAAGAGGGATCAATTGAAGATTCTTTTAAGTTTTCATTTTATAATAAAAAGTGTTAAGGTAATCAACACTTTGTAAAAAAAAAATCAGAAACAGGTTCGCGGATTGGATGAATATTAATACAGATATAAACGTCTTAGGCAGCATAACGGATTATCAGCTGGTCATTAATTACATCAAAGCCGCAGAAAATAAGAACAACTCCGATCCCGGTTTTCAATCATATTCAAATGTTAAAACCACAAAGTCGTTTGCGCGGTACGAGGCAGCCATTAACAGCACGCTGCTTAAATATAAAAGTACCGCAGTGGAAGATCTGATAAAAAGTGTACTCAAAAATGAAGAAATCTCTTCTATAAGTATGCATTTGCTTTTCTGGAATATGTCTTACAATAATGAGCTTATGCATTACCTGAACTGTAAAGTGCTTTTTCCTGCTTTTTATTCCGGAAGAATCGGCATTAAGAAAGATGAAGTTGTTGCTTGCATCAAGGAACTGCGAACAAAAGAATCAGTCCTGAAGAAATGGTCAGAGAGCACAATTGATGTGACCGCTACGAAGTACATATCCTTTTTAGCAAAAGTTGGGCTTATGAAAGGCAAAAGAGACAAGGTATTTTCCCATCATTATGTTGATGATAAATTATTTGTGATCTTTGTCTACTGGCTTTTGGCTATAGAAACAAAGCCAAATGTTCTTAAAAGCCAGTGGCTCCAATACTCTCTGATGGAAAAAAATACTTTTATTGAGCGTATGATTCAGAATACTTTCCGAAAATATTTTTCATTCCAATACTCCGGAGATAATATGAGGATCGAGCCCATATTAAAATACGAGGAACTGTATGACAGCCTTAAGCAATCCTGAGAACAAAATCCTATCAGTCATGCGCATAGTGGAATCGAACGATGATTCACATATACGCCTTAATGCAAATGGCGGAAACTCCATCCTGCTTGTTTGCGAACCAAGTCATGAGCAGAGATACATAGATTTGATTAAGAAATTGATGGGGACGGATAAATATGCGCTAATTGACTTAAATGATTTGTTATGTGAATTTGTCTCTGAAAACAGAAAAAGCATAGAAGATAGCTTTGAATTATTGCAGGGATCAATATCGCAAATATTCCGGCTGCCAACCGGAGAAGAAGGACCGGACTTTTTTGGATTGATATTGAAAGCAATAGGCAAAAGCTTTCAATCTGGCAAAATACCTGTTCTAGTTCATTCAGGGGCTCTTTATGGCACCGGCATTGATAATATCCACATCATGGAACACGAAATGATTATGAAGGCTGCAGCGCCAATGGTGATACTTTATCCCGCCATTAGGGAAAAGGACAGGCTCATGTTCCTGGGGTGTCGTTCAGCCTCAAAATATCGCTGTCTAATAATTGAATAGATCAGGGAGGATCAAGTGAAAATAAAGGACATACTGACAATTGATCTAACGGAGGATATCAAGAATGTTATCGATCTTGAAGACATATCTGAAACCGAAATTCAGTCGGAAATCGAGAATTACATTATCACCGATGGTCTGGCTCGGGAATACACGAACTTTGTCGGTGCTTTCACATCCAATATAGTCGAAACCGGCGTATGGATTTCCGGTTTTTATGGTTCCGGAAAGTCATATTTCGGGAAGCTGCTTGGCTACCTGCTTAGCAATCGGGATATTGCAGGAACGCCCGCACGTGACAGGATTCTTCAAAGATTCACGGGCATAACAGACGAGGCGTTGGTGAAGAATTCCATTTCTAAGCTGCACACTCTAAACTGCCGCGTTGTGTTTCTGGACGTTGCCAAACAGGACACTTCCAAGGGACTGGCCTTCACGTTTTTTAAAAACTTTTTAAAGTCACTGGAACTACCCGAAAATGAGCATGGATTCCTGCTGTTTCAGTTAATGATCAACGAAAAACAGTCGAATATCCATGATTTTATTTATCAGAAATTAAATAAGAACTGGGCTGAAATAAAAAGCAGACTGGTGGAGTATGCCAAAGCATCTAAAGAAATCTATCTAAAAAATGGCAACAGTGAAAACGATTACTCTAATATGTTGACTACCATCCGTCGTGACATAGACCAGTTCAGCGCATCACGTTTACGCGAAGAACTTTCCAATTACCGACAGGTTGAAAAAGGTGAAAAAATCGTTTTCCTTTTCGATGAGGCAAGTGAGGCCATCAACCAAAATAAATTCAGCCTGCTTGATCTTGAAGGAATCAGTGAATCTCTGTCTGCACTGGGCGGCAATGTTTGGACAATAGCGATTGCGCAGGAAAAGCTTGATGACGTGATTAATAATTCTAATGTCAGCCGTGCGCAGTTGACTAAAGTGACGGACCGCTTTAAAACAAAGATACATCTTGAAGCCACTGAGGTGGACATTATTATCAGAAGCCGTCTGCTGAAAAAAACAGATAGTGCACTTCGTAAAATGAGTGAACATTACAAGAAAAACTCAGGTAAGATATCCGACCATGCATCACTTGTGGCCACAGGAATCAATAAAACAGATTCAGAGGAATCTTTCGTCACGTACTACCCTTTTTACAAGTATCAGTTTGATCTGATGCAGAACTTTCTTTTCGGTACCAAAGGATATGCCTCTACAAAGGTGGCAGCACGCGGCATGATCATCACAACATATGACATGCTCAAACGGGAATTACAGGGGAAAGATCTTTTTACTGTAGCCACCGGTTGGCAGATTGCCAAGCAGGCGCAACCACAACCGCCTGTGAGGCTCGTTAACAGGTATGACAATGCAGCAAAAATTCTCAAGGAAACAGGATCGACGATTCCGGGTCGAAAGCTTCTGGAGACCATTCATTTTTTATATGAAGCAGATGTTGTACCCACAACGTTGGCAAACATCACCAAGTCCTATGTATGTGATCCCGAAGATATACATAAGACACAGGATGAACTGAAGAAGGCCCTCGATGAACTTGTTGATGTAAAAATTCTACTTTTTTCCGACAATACCTACCGGATAACGACAGACATAGAGCAGAGATTATTAGATGAAATGAAAGGCTTCACTGTGCAGGGTTTCGTCAAAAAGAAACAGGCAGTCACCGCCTATAAGTCATCCCAGATCATAAAGTCATTAAGCCGTGTTGCAGACAGCAACCTTCAATATGATTTTTACATTACCACCGATAATGATGATGAGCTGACCAATCCCAGCCTAAAGCAGTTAAAGATAAAATTGAAAAGTCTCTATGGCATGAGCGACGACCGAGCAGCGGACGTTGAAGCGTTGAAAACGCAATATCAGAACGACAAAGACCTCATCTGGATAGTTCCGGACAACAGCTGTTTCGGAGAAGTGGACAAACTGATTGATGAAATAGAACGCATTTCTTATCTTGAGCAAAAATACAACAATCCGCAATCAGAGGAAGCGCCCATAATAAGAAATTTCGCGACGGTGCGTGCTGAAAAAGAAAACAGGGTCAAAGACCTTATCGAGCAATCTTTAAAAAAAGCTGCCGCGATATACCTTTTCAATGTTTACCAACTGACTGACGATAACTGGTCAGCAACCATGCAGCAGCAGCAAAAGCAGGTCACTCAAAATGTTTACAGCAAAAGGCTTGAGTCGCAGTTGACGGACGCCATAGCCGTATCAGTCATTAAAGAGGTGAATAACAAAAGGTTGCACACATATTTTCACGGTAATGATTTTCAGTTCTTTGATAAAACCGGTAATTTTGTAGGCGATAATCTCAGAGTCGTCGAGGAAATAATCTTCAAGATACGGAACACATTTGTCGAAGGCGGTACCATTGAGAAAGACCTTGAGCAGCCCCCAACCGGATTTACCTATGGCACAATAATCTCTACTATAGCAGCGCTAATGCGTGCAGGTAAGGTAATGGCAAAACACGGCGGGTCGGAGAAATATTCGTGGAAAGATGATGGGGTTGACTCAATTTTTAACGCTGCAAGGGAATTCAGAAAAGCGTCTTTTAAGGCATTAACCAAATCCCTGTCAGCTCAGAAAAGAAGCGATATCGTCACGATATTGCAAGGTTTGAAATGCGAAGAGAACACAGGCAAGAAGATTGACTGGAACAGCAATGATTTTGATCTCGCAAACTCTATTCGTGATCTGGCCAAGTGTTATTGTGATAAGGTGGACACTTTACGAAAATCGAACAAGGAATTTGATAAGTTATTCAAAGAAGTGGAAACAAAGAAGGACGCTC
>JAGODU010000233.1 GCA_017998095.1 Prolixibacteraceae bacterium
TGCGTGCCGTGGCTCTATAATAGACCTCTTTGTTATTGTTATAGGCATCGTCTTCAAGTTTTAGTAAACCCTGAGAAAGCATTTGCGTTAAATTATAGTGCATTTTCTGCTTGCTGCAGGCAAAAAGAGTGGCAAGCTGTTGACAAGTAGCCGGTGCCTTAATCAATTCTTTCAGAATATTATATTTTAAGGGGCTGCCCATCTCTTTCAGCTGGGCTTGATTTTTGATTAGTTGAAGGTTTTGGATCATAATTTTTATCCTTCCTGAATACTATATTTTCATCAGAGACACTATCCGGTAACCCTGATATTTAGTCAAGATATTTTTGACTATAGTATGAACATAGTATTTGTGAAAAAGAACTTGACTTGGATTGATAAGATGAAAACAGTGCAAGCAGTTGTTTATCTTTACATAGCTTGTGAGTAACAAAGGATATTAGATGCTTTTAAAAAACCTGAGAAACAATGAATTGGAATGGACACCAGCATTTGGGAAACAACATAGAACATTAATTAGTAAAGTTTCCTTCACTGATAGGATTATCTTTGGGAGATTGCATTACAACAAGTTGGTGTCAACCTATCCAGGTTTTCAACGATTTTATAACGACGCAGTCAAAACAGTTATAGATTTCTGCGAGGAGTTAGAGATTGCATACCACATTAAAGCTAAGACATTGATAGAAAACCCACGAGGAATATGATGAAATTAGAAGATTTCAAATCAGGGATATATCGTAACCAGTTCCAGTATAAGAGCTTCTTGCCAAATAAGATAAACCAGGAGTGGACTTGGGATGATCCAAGGATAAATGTTATGCTGGAGAAAGCTATTCAAGCATTGGGAGAACTGAATGCTTTTTCCATAATCGTCCCTAATGTGGATTTGTTCATTAGAATGCACATTCTTAAAGAAGCCAATACCTCCAGTAGGATAGAAGGGACAAAAACAGAAATAGAGGATGTAGTAAAAGAAGCTGATGCCATTGGACCAGAAAAAAGAGATGATTGGCAGGAAGTTCGGAACTATGTTCAGGCAATGAATGTGGCAATAGAACAATTGGCAACTTTACCTCTTTCCTTGCGCTTAATAAGAAACACCCATGAGATTCTGATGAATAATGTGCGCGGGAAACATAAAACCCCGGGTCAGTTTAGAACCAGCCAAAACTGGATTGGGGGATCATCTTTGGCTGATGCAGCTTACATTCCACCTTATGTAGATGACATGCAGGATTTGCTGGATGATTTGGAGAAGTTTATACATAATGATAATATTCTGGTACCGCATCTGATTAGATGTGCTTTGCTACATTACCAGTTTGAAACCATTCACCCTTTCCAGGATGGCAATGGTCGAATCGGTCGGCTGCTCATAACCTTATATTTGGTAAGTAATAATCTTCTGCTGAAGCCCACTCTCTATCTTTCAGAATTCTTTGAGAAGCATAGAGAACAGTATTATGACGCTCTAACCCGGGTAAGAGCTTCCAATGACATTAATCACTGGGTACGGTTCTTCTTACAGGCAGTTATAGAGACATCAGTAAAGGGAAAGGAAACATTTGAGAATATCCTGAAGCTCCAAAGGAGTACAGAAAACAAGCTAATGAAACTTGGAAGGAGAGCGGAGAATGCCCGAAAGCTATTGATGCATTTGTATCAGGCACCTGTCATTACAATCAAACAAGTAGAAGACCTCCTCCATCTCAATTATGTTCCTGCCAGTCAATTGGTTAATAACCTTGTAGATATAAATATCCTGCAAGAGACAACTGGATACTCCAGGAACCGCATTTTCATATTTAGTAGCTATATTGATATCTTTAAAGAGTAGGGCATTGGACAGGATTACTCATATAAAAAAGGAGCAACCAAAATACAATATGGAATTTCATATTATATTTTTAACCAACCAAAGTATTATATGGGAATTCATATTATATTTTTAAACAGCCAAAGTATAATATGGGAATTCATACAAATTTTTAGATTGACAGAATTCACTACTTCTTTTATGAGTTTTGTATTGAGTGAATGCTTAAAAATAAGTGGATGAAAGAGATATGAGATTTTTACTTTGAAGAATAATGGAGAAATAAATGTCATATGTAGATGATGTGAAAGCAATAATAGAAAGAATACCAAACTCTTTGATTGACTTTAATGTTCCGAGAGTTAGAACTAAAGCTCCCTCTCAAGCTGCCTCTAATTTTGTTACAAACAAAGAACAGGGAGATTGGGCTGAGAGGATTATATTCAATGCAATTAATGAAACTTCTAACACTCTCATTGCCGTTAAGTATGGTAAATCTGATGATATTATTGCTGGAGATGCTGGTTTTTCAGATTTCTTCGAGACATTTCAAAACGAGCTCGACACTATTGGTAAAAGACCCGACCTATTGCTCTTTAGAAAAGAAGATTATAATGAGCAATTTGGCAAAGATATTAGTAGGTTTGAAGAGCATGTTATACATAACTATGTTAAACATGCTATAGCAGGTATTGAAATCAGATCTAGCGCCTTCTTAATAGATAAATACGACACTTATATGCAGAATAGAGTTACCGAGTGTGCAAGAGAGGCCTTAGCTGTAAGAGATTTAATTCTATCGGAATATTTAGACCTTTTATCACACAAGAGTCGATCCAAATATATAACTATCCTGGAAAGTATAACTAATGAAACTCTTAATGCTATTTCATTTAAAGTACCAGGTTGGGGATCAACCGATAGGTTAATTGAACTCAACAATCTATTCAAGAAGTTAAAGAAAAACCTTCAAGATGTTAAGAAAAGATCTTACTTAAGTATTACTCCTAAAGTAGAAGACCTCACGGTAGTAAACAAATGGATACAGAATTTTAATGTCCCTCATTACTACTTTCAGGTCTTCTTTGATAAAGTATTTGCTATTTCATTCATAGATATATTAACCTTGCTAACTGATTCTGAAAATGAAGGAGTAAAATACTTCATTGAGGGGGATGTAGCGAATCAAAATAAGAAAACTATAAAAATTAGGGCAAGATCTACTCATGTAATAGCACAAAAAGTAGATGAACCAGTTCACAAGAGCGTAAGAAAAGAGCTTACAAGAGGACAACTACTATTTTATGTCACTTTTGAAAATGGTTACGCCTATTTAGACATAGATGGGCTAAAATCAGTGTTGGGAATAAATGAATGGTAGATTCAGATCTTCATACTAACCTCACAATTGAGGAGACATACAATGGGATTGTATCAGAAGGACATCGGAAAAAATACGCCCAGTTTTTTACTCCTATAGATATTGCAGAATTTATGATATCCTGGATTCTAAGGATTAATCCTGCCACAATACTTGAACCAGCATTTGGCTTAGGTATCTTTTCAAGGCAAATATTAAGTTATAACGAGTATAAAAGCACGCCAATTATAGGATACGAAATCGACCAATTGATGTATGATTGGGCAAAAGGATTATTTTCACAATACCCAAATGTTCAGCTTATAAATGATGATTATATGTTCAATGATTGGGACAGAAAGTATGATGGGATAGTGTGCAACCCCCCCTATTTAAAATTCCATGACTACATAAATATAGATGTTGTTAACGAAGTTGAATTTCATTCTGGAGTTCATTTCAGGAAGACATCAAATCTCTATACGATGTTTTTAGTTAAATCTATAATGCAGATGACAGAAGGAGGTAGAGCGAGTTACATAGTACCAACAGAATTTTTAAATTCAGATTATGGAACAATTGTAAAAAAGTTTCTTATTGAGTCAAAGGTCCTACGGTATGTGTTTGTGGTAGATTTTAATTGCATGGCTTTTGCAAAAACACTCACGACATCAACTATCTTGCTACTGCAAAATGACACAAATACTGACACTGTAGCAATGATAAGTGTTTCTGATCCAGATGAGCTTAAAGAATACCAAACAGAGATAGACACAAACACTTACAGTTCTAATATGTTGTGTTTCCAACATAAGGATCTTGACCCCCGTGCAAAATGGTCAGTTTACTATCGTCCCCCTGCAGTAACAGTGTCCAGTAGATTAGTACCATTTATGCTATTTGCAACCGTAAAACGAGGCATAGCTACAGGAGATAATGATTACTTCACTTTTAACAGAACAAAAGCAGTAGAGAATGGAATACCGCAGTCATGCTTAATTCCTTGCATTGGCAAAGCTCAAGATGTAGTATCACAAGTATTCACGGGCGAAGATTTTAAGCAATTACTAAGCCGAGATAAAAAAGTATATCTTCTTGATGCTACTCAAGAGGCAAACTCATCCATAGATGCATACCTTAAACTGGGTTTGTCATTAGGTGTTAATAGAAAATACTTAACATCAAAAAGATCGCCGTGGTATTCTCTTGAGAATAGACCACCTTCAGACCTCTGGATTGGTGTTTTTAATAGACAAAAGCCAAGATTCGTTTTAAATGATGCTCTTGTCAGAAATCTAACTACTTTTCACTGCGTCTATTTAAACAAACTAATAGATAAAGACAGGACATTATTCATTGCATACTTATTGTCAGATGTTTCAATATTTATGCTTGAGTCATGCAAGCGGGAATATGGAAACGGGCTAAGTAAACTTGAGCCGAACGATATAAACAAATCACTTATGCCTGATATATTCGGTATGAGCGATGCAACGAAACAACATATTAATCGCTTATTTGCTAAGTACCTAACGGTGGCGAGGAATAACGAACCTGATGTGACAATCATGGAACAGATATCTAACATTATTTATGATACATTCAAAATTGTAAGGTTCAGCCAATGAGTGCAAAGTTGTTCTGTAAAATAGACAAGTGTGCTAAGCGCAATAAGTTGGAAGAGAAATTATCATAACCATTGATTGGAAAGATGATAAATTTTAAGAGGAATGCAGCAGAAAAAGTTATGAGAGAATACCCTAAGTCCATCTTCACCATTGATGTGGAGGACTATTTTAATGTAACCGAAGAAAGAGGTGAGCCGCCGGTTTCAGAATGGGATTCTTTACCGAGCATTGTAGAAAGCGGTTTTATGAAGTTGCTGGCTTTGCTGGATACTTATCAAGTGCAGGCAACCTGTTTCTTTTTGGGTTACATCGCGAAGAAGTATCCGCAATTAGTGAAAGAAGCGCAGAAAAGGGGGCATGAAATTGCCTCGCATGGGATGTATCATCGGCTCATATATAAAATGAGCAGAGAAGAATTTGCAGCCGATTTGATGCAGTCCAAAAAAATTCTGGAAGACATCAGTTCCGAGCAGGTTACAGCATTTAGAAGTCCCAGTTTTTCTTTCACGGAAGCGACACCCTGGTTTTTTGAGACCTTAGCGGAGGCAGGTTTTCGTGCCGATTCCTCTGTTTTTCCGATTAAAAGGGACTATGGTGGTTATAAAACAACGCAGAAAAAGCCCTATTGGGTAACTACCGCACAAGGAAGGATATGTGAATTTCCTATTTCCGTAGCGCCTTTTTGCGGTAAAGAAATTTGTTTTTTTGGGGGTGGTTATTTGCGTCTTTTTCCCAAAAGGGTTATTTTGGCGATGCACAAAAAGCTGGAAAAGGAAGGAATTCCCACTCTTTTTTACATTCATCCGCGAGAAATGGAGCCCCGGCATCCGCGGA
>JAGODU010000040.1 GCA_017998095.1 Prolixibacteraceae bacterium
CTTGAATATGTTGGCACCAGAGACGGTAACTTCAGATGGATGAGTTCATCGAAAGTTCCTATTTTTGATGATGGAGGCAAAGTTGTTGGCACTGTTGGAATCACGAGGAACGTTGATAAGATGGTGAGGGTAGAGCACAGGATAAAGGCTGAAAGAGATTTGTTACAGCTGTTGATTGATAATATACCTTCTCCCATTTATTTTAAAGATATTCAGTCGAAGTTTACCAGGGTAAATCTTGCGCAGTCAAAACTATTGGGAGCCAATTCAATAGAAGATGTAATCGGTAAAACTGACTTTGATTTTTATCCTGAAGAAAATGCCATTAGTTTCTATACTGATGAGATGAGGATTGTAGAAAGTGATGTTGCCATTGTAAATAAAATTGAAGAGGTTTATCCTCCGGGCGATGGATTGAAATGGTTTTCTACAACAAAAATTCCAATAAAGAACGAAGACGGATATCTTTCAGGAATACTGGGGGTATCACATGATATTACAGATCAGGTGCTTGTAAAAAAGAACCTTGAATATGCAAAAGAAAAGGCAGAGCTTGCCAGCAATGCCAAAAGCAGTTTCCTTTCAAACATGTCGCATGAGCTGAGGACGCCAATGAATGGGGTTATCGGGATGGCTGAAGTACTTAGTATGACTGAACTTGATGCTGATCAGACAAAAATAGTTGACCTTATTTTACGCTCAGGAAAGAACCTTCTCAACATTATAAACGATATACTTGATTTTTCAAAGATTGAAAGCAATAAGATGACTATTGAAAGCATACCAATTGACATTAAATCAATAGTTAAGGATGTTTATGAAATGATGGCTTTCAGTGCAAAAGAAAAAGAAATTGACTTCTATACAAAAATTGATTCAAATATTCCTGAAATTGTTTTAGGAGATTCGCTCAGAATTAAACAAATTTTGATTAATCTTGTGAGCAACGCTATCAAGTTTACAAAAAAAGGGGAAGTTGTAATTGAAGCTTGTTTCTTAGGTAATTCAGAAAACAAACATTGTGTAGTCTTTAAAGTAAGAGACACAGGTATTGGCATAAGCGAAGACCAAATGACTTATCTTTTTGAAGCCTTTACTCAGGCTGATGCTTCAACATCCCGCAAATATGGAGGAACAGGACTTGGACTTGCAATCTCAAGTCGCCTTGTGGAAATGATGGAAGGTAAACTTAGCGTTGTGAGTGAGAAAGGTAAAGGTTCGACTTTCTTCTTTGACATTTGTTTCAAGAAAATGGCGATGAAGGATTCGGGCTTGATTTAATTTTACATTTTATTTCTATGATTTTTAAGATTTTAGTAGCTGAGGACAATTCTATCAATGTTCAGGTGGCGAAGTTTGTATTGAAACCAATAGCATCTGAGCTCGATTTTGTTAAGAATGGAGAGGAAGCCCTTGAGAAGTATCTTTCAAATGAGTACGATTTTATTTTAATGGATGTCAAAATGCCTGTAATGGATGGCTTTGAAGCCACTCAGGCAATCCGCAATATTGAAGCTGAAAGGAATGACGGTAAAAGGATGCCGATTATTGCAATGACAGCCAACAACATGTATGAAGAAATCCAGGAATGCTTAAGGGCAGGGATGGATGCTTTTCTTGCTAAACCATTCAATACCGTTGATGTTAAAAACATGATTAAAAATCTTGATAATACTGATTTGCAAGCTAAGCTAAATGTGATTTAATTTGCATAAAAAAACAAATGCAATTAGTTTATCCTGATAATTTTGAACAAAAGATAGGATTCGACAGAATCAGGCAAATGCTTTCTGCCAATTGTCTGAGTCAGCTGGGCAAAGAAAAGGTTGAAAGCCTATGCTTTCTGAACAATTTCAAAGAGATAAATTTCCAGACAGATTTAGCACTTGAGTTTCTGCAAATAATAAGGGAATACGACAATTTTCCCACAAACCATTATTACGACCTTCGCCATTCACTGGCTAAAATAAAGATAGAAGGCACTTTCCTTGAAGTGTTTGAAGTTTTTGATCTCAGGCGATCGCTGGAAACACTCAGGGCTATAATTAATTTCTTCAGCTCACCTGCTTCAGATAAATTTCCAAACCTTAAATCTCTTTCAGGTAATATTCAGGCATTTGGAAATATTATTAAGAGAATTGACGAGATACTTTCAAAGTTTGGAACGATAAAGGATAATGCTTCGCCCGGACTTCATGATATCAGAAAACAAATATTTGCCCTTCAGAGTAGTATAAGCAAAAAGATAGCATCAATACTTCATCAGCTTCAGGCTGAGGGTGTTGTGGATGAGGAGACATCAATAGTTATCAGGGATGGAAGGCCTGTAATACCTGTTTCGGCAGCAAATAAGAAGAAAATCCTTGGAATAGTACAGGATGAATCGGCTACCGGAAAGACAGCCTTTGTAGAGCCGGCAGTGATTGTTGAAATGAACAATACACTTAGGGAGCTTGAGAACGCAGAGAAGAGGGAGATAGTAAAAATACTTATTGATTTTTCTGCCTATATACGTCCTGACGTTGAAGAACTTGCTGCTTCCTATGAATTCCTTGGGGAAATAGATTTCATCAGGTCAAAGGCAGTATTGGCAAACCAATTTGATTGTATAAAGCCTGAAATAAGAAATGAACCTGTATTCTATTGGTACAGAGCATGTCATCCTGTGTTAACTCAATCATTAAAGAAAGAAAAAAGGGAAGTAGTTCCTTTGAACCTCAGGCTTGATGAACCAAACAGAATACTTCTGATTTCAGGTCCGAATGCAGGAGGAAAATCGGTATGCCTAAAGACAACTGGCATAATTCAGTATATGCTGCAATGCGGATTGCTGGTGCCAATGGCTGAAGGTTCAATAATGGGAATCTTCAATCAAATGTTTATAGACATTGGTGATGAGCAGTCGATAGAAAACGACCTGAGTACATATTCATCACACCTGCTGAATATGAAATTCTTTACCGAAAACTGCAATTCGCGTTCTTTGGTATTGATAGATGAATTCGGAACAGGAACCGAGCCAATGCTGGGAGGGGCAATTGCAGAAGCAGTGCTCGATAAACTCAATAAACTGGGGACTTACGGCATTATCACCACTCACTATACAAACCTGAAACATTTCGGTGCATCTCAAAAGGGGATAGTGAATGGCGCTATGATGTACGATACAGGCGAAATGAGGCCATTATTTCAATTGCAGGTCGGAAAGCCAGGAAGTTCGTTTGCCTTCGAAATTGCGCGTAAAATTGGTCTCTCGGAAGACATCCTTCAGGAGGCAACAGATAAGCTCGGTAAAGAGCATATTGATTACGACAGGCATTTGAGGGATATTGTCAGGGATAAGCAATATTGGGAAACAAAAAAAGTAAAGATTCAAAGTGTTGAAAGAAAGCTGGATACCCTTAGTCAGGAATATGCTGATGAACTTCAGAATACTCAAAAGCAAAGGAAAGAGATAATTTCAGCAGCAAAGCTTGAAGCTCAAAAGATACTTGAAGATGCCAATAAGGTAATTGAGAACACTATACGTGAAATCAGGGAATCGCAGGCTGACAGGGAAAAGACAAAAGATATAAGGAAAAAGCTGGTTGAGCAAAAGGAAAAGATTGAAACAATTAACCCTGAAGAGGAAAAGAAGATACTTGAGAAAATTGAAAAGATAAAACGGCAGGAGCAGTCAAAGAAAGATAAAAAGCTGGCTCAGGTAATCAAAAGCGAGCCGGTGATGAAGAAAACCCCAGTATTCAAGGCCGGTGATAAAGTGAAGATTATTGAAAGCGGAAATATTTGTGAAGTTATTGATGTAGATAAGACGAAGGTGATATTAGCCCTGGGCAATATTATGACTACACTTACTCTCGATAAGATTGAGCCTGTAAGTAAAAACGAGGCTAAAAAGCAGGATAAAACAGCAGGGTTAATGCCTAAGGCTGATTCTTTGAAAAGGACTAATGAAATAATGCAAAAGAAGCTTACTTTCAAAACTGATATTGATGTTCGGGGACAAAGGGCTGAAGAGGCTCTTGCCAATATTCAGGCTCTGATTGATGATGCCATTGTTTTGCGGACAAAGACTCTCAGGATATTACACGGAAAAGGGTATGGGATACTGAAAGAAGTTATTCGTAACTACTTGAAAACAGAGCCTGTAGTCAAATCATTCAGGGATGAGCATGTTCAGTTTGGCGGGGCAGGAATTACAATTGTTGAATTAGATTAAAATTTACAATGAAGTCAAACACTGTGATCAGCAGCAGAATGCTGGAAAAGCTGGCAAATACACTTGAAGGAGAATTACGTTACGATCATATATCAAAAATCATATATTCCACTGATGCTTCGGCATATAGGGAAACCCCACTGGCTGTTGCATTTCCAAAATCAAATGAAGATATCAGAAAGCTGATAGCTTTTTCTTCAGAACATAAGACTTCCTTAATTCCCAGAGGTGCAGGTACTTCACTGGCAGGACAGGTAGTAGGTCACGGAATAGTCGTTGACATTTCGAAATACATGAATCAGGTTCTGGAATGTAATCCTGAAGAGAAATGGATTGAAGTTCAGCCTGGAGTAATACTTGAGGAAATGAACATTTACCTTAAGCAGTTTGGTTTAATGTTCGGTCCTGAAACATCAACTGCCAACCGTTGTACAATGGGGGGAATGTTAGGAAATAACAGCTGCGGACTTCATTCTTTGGTGTACGGAAGCGTGAGGGATCATGTTGTTGAAGTAAAGGCTTTATTGAGTAATGGTTCAGAGGTTATTTTCAATGAGTTAAGTATTGATGAATTTAAAGATAAGCTTAAGGGTAATACCCTTGAAAACAAGCTTTATAAAAAGATTGACAGTATATTGGCTGATGAAAGTATACGATCAGAAATTCAAATGCAATATCCCCATCCTTCGGTTCCAAGAAGGAACAACGGCTATGCTTTGGATGTTCTTTCAAACATGAATCCTTACAATGGTGAAGGAGGAAAATTCAATTTTTCAAAGTTCATTGCAGGATCGGAAGGAACACTTGCCTTTATCACGAGCATAAAATTAAACCTGGTGCCACTGCCACCAAAGGAAAAGGCTGTGTTGTGCGTTCACTTCGATAAGCTGGAAGATGCTTTCAAAGCAAACCTGATTGCATTGAAGTATAAGCCCTGGGCAGTTGAATTGATGGACAGGACAATCATGGAAATGACCAAGGGAATTCATGGTCTTGCTAAGAACAGGTTTTTTATAAAGGGAGATCCGGAGGCAATTTTAATAATTGAGTTGTGTAGTGAAGAAAAGGATGAGATAAGCAATTGTTCGGCCTTGATAGAGAAGGAGATGAGGGATAATGGATTTGGCAATCACTTCCCTTTGATCCGGGGTTCCGACATACAAAAAGTATGGGGATTAAGAACTGCCGGACTTGGTGTTCTTTCAAACATACCGGGCGATGCCAAGCCTGTTTCACTTGTTGAAGATACTGCTATTCCTGTTGATAAACTGCCTGAATATCTTGAAGAATTCAAGTCTTTGCTTGACAAATACAATCTGAATGCTGTTTACCATGCACATATAGCAACGGGAGAGCTTCACCTTAGGCCTGTTTTGAATCTAAAGGATACTGAAGATGTTAAGTTATTCAGGATTATAGCAGTAGAAACAGCAAAGCTGGTTAAGAAATACAGAGGTTCATTGAGTGGAGAGCATGGTGATGGCAGGTTGAGAGGAGAGTTTATTCCATATATGCTTGGAGATAAGGTGTACGGACTTTTAAAAGAGATAAAAAACAGCTGGGATCCTGATAATATTTTCAATCCGGGCAAGATAATCAACACTCCGCCGATGGACAAATCATTGAGGTATGAGCCGGGAGTTGACACACTTAGCCTTAACAGTTATTTTGACTATAAGATGGAACAGGGAATGGCCAGAGCAATAGAAAAGTGCAATGGTTCGGCCGACTGCAGAAAGAGTGAGATAATTGGAGGAACAATGTGTCCGAGTTTCATGGCTACCCGCGATGAGATACATTCAACACGGGGCAGGGCAAACGTTTTGAGGGAGTTGATTACAAAGAAAGGAGATGTGCACTGGGCTGATCAGCATGAAGTTATGGAATCGCTGGATCTGTGTCTTTCATGTAAAGCCTGTAAAAGTGAATGTCCTTCAGGGGTGGACATGGCAAAGCTGAAAGCCGATTTCCTGCAAAACCATTATGATGCAAATCCTACACCTGTCAGGTCATTACTGATAGCCAATTTTCCCCGTTATATGGAACTGGCAATGAAGCTACAGCCTTTGACAGGATGGGCATTCAGATCTAAATTAATATCACCTTTGATAAAATACTTTGCCGGATTCAATACAAAGAGACCAATGCCTTCAATTTCAAAATACTCATTGAACAGCTGGTACAAAAAACATGATAACAGTTCTAAAGCACCAAAAGGCAAAGTGTATTTATTTAACGATGAGTTTGTTAACAACAATGAATCGCATATTGGGGTAAAAGCCATATTGTTGCTTGAGAAGCTTGGATATGAAGTAGTTATTCCGCAACATACATATAGTGGAAGGACTTATTTATCAAAAGGGCTTGTAAAAAAGGCAGCAGTTTTGGCAGACAAGAATGTTGAAATGATGAAAGACATTATTTCGGAAGAGACGCCTTTAATTGGAATTGAACCTTCGGCAATACTCTCATTCAGAGATGAATATCCGCAGTTAGTTAAAAAAGAGCTTAAAGTAAAAGCTTTAGAGCTTTCTAAAAATGCACTCATGTTTGATGAGTTCATAATGAGGGAAGCAGAAAAGGGGAATATAACTTCAGATATGTTTACAACAGAAGTAGCTGAGATAAAGCTACATGGCCATTGTCATCAGAAAGCTTTGGCAACAACTGATTCCAGTAAGAAGATGCTGGAACTGCCTGTAAATTATAAGGTAAGTGAAATACCATCAGGATGTTGTGGTATGGCTGGGGCATTCGGATATGAAAAAGAGCACTATGATATTTCAATTAAAATAGGAGAATTGGTGTTATTCCCGGCAATAAGGGAAACAGCTGACAACGTGATAATTGCAGCCCCCGGAACAAGCTGCAGGGAGCAGATAGAGCATGGAACGGGCAGGAAAGCCATGCATCCGGTGGAGGTGTTGTACGGGGCGATGAAATAAATCAATATTTCTTCAACAAAAAAGCAGTAAGGCTTTATATTTTGCGAAGGGTAATTGATCCCCAATGGTATAAAAGGCGAATAAATGTCTTTTTAAAAGGGTTTAAGATAAATGGGGCTGTTGAGTTCTAAAGAATAAATTCGTCGAAATTATCCTTGTTTATAAGTTTAAAATCAGCATCAGGATAGCTGAGAGAAAAAGCTTTGGGAATATTAAACTTTTGCTTATCGTTCCATTTGAATTCATAAGCATAAATGTTTCCATCATATTCCTCGATGTAATCAATTTCCTTTTGTTCTTTTGTTCTCCAGAACCATTTATTGGCCCAGAGGCCTGAATAATTAAGGAATTTTAATCTTTCAGAAACAATAAAGTTCTCCCATAATGCACCTGTGTCGTTGCGTAATTCAATCTGGTTAAAGTTGGCAATAACGGAATTTCTTATACCATTGTCCCAGAAATAAATCTTTTTACTGTTTTTAAGTTCATTTCTAAGGTTTCTGCTAAATGAGCCAAGTCTGAAAATGATATAAGTTTTTTCAAGTAATGTGATATACTTTTCTACTGTCTTTGAGTCAATTCCACATAATTGACCAAGTTCGTTATATGAAACCTGAGAACCGACCTGAAAGGATATTGCCTGAAGTAGTTTGATTAGATTGTCAGGCTTTTGTATTTGTTCCCAGCTTAAAATATCTTTATATAAAAAGCTGTCAGACAAGAATTTCAGTATTTCTTTTTCTTCGCCTGGATGATTAATTACATCAGGGTAATAACCATACAACAACCTTTGCGGGAGTAGTCTTTTTTCTTCTAAAAGTCCATGGTGGGCAACCATTTCAGCAAAAGAAACGGGGAACATGTTATATTCCCATTTTCTGCCGGTTAAAGGTTCGTTTACATGATTGGCAAGTTCAAAAGATGAGCTTCCCGATGCAATAAGCTGGACATCTTGTAAAGTGTCGGTGATTAATTTCAATCTTATTCCAATATCTTCAATACGTTGGGCTTCATCTATTACCAGAATGTTTTTTTTACCAAGTAAAGACTTTAATCTTGTTGCAGAAATGTTATTAAATAATGCCTGAACATCAAGTTCATCACCATTGAACCACATCACATTTTCATTATTGTCAGTCAATTCATGTATCAGAGTAGTTTTTCCAACCTGGCGGGGACCAAGTATTATTATGGCTTTTCCTTTAAAAAATTTTTTCTTTATTGTATTTGTCAGAAATCTTTCTATCATTTGGATTAGAATTATACACCAAAAGTAAAGGTATTTATTCTAAATTCCAAGAAAGTTGACACTTTTACGGAATGAAATCCAAAAAAGTCGATACTTTTAGGGAATGTAATCCAAAAAAGTTGAGATTTACATATCCAGCGGACCTATCAATCCTTTGATGTCATCTTCTGACCGGGCTTTAAGTTCCTTCTTTATATCAATGATTTCAAGGAATGAAGCCTTGCTCCTGATACCATAGCTGCTTCCTACATAAACAATACGATCGTCTTCGCTTATACTTCCATCGGCAAGAAGGCTTTTTATTGCAGATTTAATTGTTTTATCCCTGTTTTTATTAGGAGTGATTAAAGAAGGAAAAACACCATAAGAAAGAGCAAGTTCTCGCATTACTCTTGGTCTGTAGCATTTTGCGAAAACAGGCATTTCGCCTCTGAAAGCAGATATGTGGCGTGGGTTATGTCCGGAAAGTGTATCTGTAACGATGGCATTTGCTTTCATTTCATCCATAGCTCTGATAGCAGTGGCAGCAAGGAAATTTGATGTGTCCATGTTTATTGGAGGCACGATATCATTTCTTTTATCCTTATTTTTCTCAACTTCAAGAGCAACCTTTGACATCACCTTTACTGCTTCAATTCCATATTGCCCGTATGCTGTTTCACCACTTAGCATTATTGCATCGCAACGATTATATACTGCATTGGCAATATCGCTTACTTCAGCTCTGGTAGGTCTTGGATGATCTATCATAGTGTGAAGCATTTGAGTAGCCATGATAACAGGGCGTTTTCTTTCAATACACTTCTTAATCAACATCCTTGAAACTGGAGGTATTTTTTCAGCAGGTATTTCAATGCCCAGATCACCCCTGGCTATCATTACTCCATAGGCATGTTCCAGTATTTCATCAATATTATCAACACCTTGCTGATTTTCAATCTTGGCAATAATTCTGATTGGACTTTTATGCTCGTCAAGTATATTCTGAATATCAATGATATCCTGCTTGTTCCTGACAAAAGAATGAGCTATGAATTCAATCTTGTTTTCTATGGCAAATAAAATGAAATCTTTATCCTTATCGGTAAGTGATGGCAGATTAATGCTGACGCCCGGTACATTGACGCTTTTCTTATTTTTAATAACTCCGCTGTTGGTTGCTTCGGCATAAAGATAGTTGTTGTCTTTGTCAGTAACCTCAAGTTCTATTTCGCCGTCATCTATCATCAGACGGGAGCCGACAGGTATTTCATTTACAAAAAGAGGATAATTGACATGTATACAATCTTTTAATGATAAGTCGCCGCTTACTTTTACTTTGTCGCCAAATGTTACTGGATACTCTTTTTCCATGTTGTAAGTCCTTACTTCAGGACCCTTAGTGTCAATTAAGAAAGGTATTTTATCGGAAACAGATTTGACATTATTCATTATTTTTAAAGCACCCTCCCTGTTTATATGGGCAGTATTCATTCTAACAACATTCATCCCGTTTTCATAAAGAGCCTGTATGTATTCGGGATCACTCTTCCAGTCTGATATAGTTGCTACGATCTTTGTTTTTTTCATTATAATCTGTTTTTAAGAGGCCGCAAAAATAGCCGTTTGATTATACTTTGGTGAAATTTGTCCAAATAAAGTTATTAAATAACACTATATTTAAACTCTATAGTCAGATAATTGTTAAACATAGAGAAAAAAAATTTATATGGAAGAATTAACATTAACAACTCCTGCTTTGCTTTTTTCTGCTGTTTCATTGATATTGCTGGCATACACAAACAGATTTCTGACTTATACACAAGTGATAAGAAATTTGTATGATAAGTTTAAAGAAAACCCTGACAATGTATTGATGGCTCAGATAAATAACCTTAGAAAAAGATTATATCTGACACGGACTATGCAGATTTTAGGTGTTTTAAGCCTATTCTTTTCAGTAATTTCAATGTTTCTTTTATATGTGAATTATGATGTTTCAGGGGCATGGGTTTTTGGAATAAGTATTTTACTTATGATTTGCTCTTTGGCAATATCAGTATGGGAAATACAAATTTCTGTGAAAGCTCTTGACCTTCATCTTAATAAAATGGAAGAATACCTTAAAAAATAATTATTTTTCTACCTGCATTTGTTCTGCAAGTTTATCGGCATCTATTTTATTTTTAAGAATTGATACAATTTCAAGAGCAAATTTCATAGCAACACCGGGGCCTTTACCTGTAACTATTTTTCCATCTATTTCAATGGAATTACCTGTAGCATAAGCTCCGAAAAGTTCTTTTTCATAACCGGGATAACAAGTGGCTTTTTTATCCTTCAGAATTCCGTTATGACCAAACACAAAAGGAGCTGCACAAATAGCGGTAAGATATTTATCATCATTATAGAAATCGTGCAAAACAGCTTTAAGTCCTTCATGTTTATCAAGGTTTGCCGAGCCCGGCATACCACCCGGCAGAAATAAAAGGTCAGCATCTTTGCATATTGATATATCAAATAAATAATCGGCAATGATGTTTATACCATGTGATCCGGAAACAGTTTTTTCGCCTGTAACAGATATAGTCTTAACTTCAAATCCGGCTCTGCGCCATACATCAAGAGGAGTTATTGCTTCTATCTCTTCAAACCCTGTTGCCAGAAATACTATTATCTTTTTCATTTTATTTAATTTAAGAAAGTTAAACATACAGGAAGGGAAACATTGATTTTATTACCTGTGAATTTAAGTTTTCCGTTTTTTCTGTCTATTTTAAAAACAACAATTGAATTGTCATCCTGGTTTGCAACCAGTAAATATTTTCCAGATGGGTCAATGGTAAAATTCCTTGGCGTTTTTATATTTGAATTTTCCCATTCAACAAATTCAGGATTAAGAGATTCTGTTTTAAAAATTGCAATATTATCTGGTCCTCTATTTGAAGCATAAAGGAATTGTCCATCAGATGAATAGTGAATATCTGCACTTTTATTTTCGCCCTTGAAATCAACAGGTAGCGCAGTCACTGTGTTTAAATATTCTGAATAACACCCTTCCTGATCTTTCTTATATGTTGATATTGTTCCATTTAGTTCATTTATGACTGACATAGTTTCATGCCTGATATTAAAAGCTATGTGCCTTGGTCCTGAACCCGGTTCAGCCTTTATTGTCTTATGAATTAATAATGAGTCTTTATCAATCAGGTAAACGTATATCTCATCAGTTCCAAGGTCACATGAATAAAAGTACTTTCCATTAGGATCAACTTTAGCACAATGAGCATGGGGTTCCTGTTGTCTTAGAGTATTCGGGCCACTGCCTGTATGCTGATGAGTTGCAAATTTTCCTGCCAGCTTTCCTTTGCCGTTGGTTGGTATTGCAGTTATATTCCCGCTTCCATAGTTTGCAACTACAACATTATCCGACTGCTGATAATAATCAATATAGCAGGGACCTGAACCTTCAGAGCTCATTTCTTCAATTTTTTTCAGATTGCCGGAATTTCTATCTATTGAATAGCTAATCACCGTACCTTGTTTATCCCAGGATTCATTAACTGTCCACAATATCTTGTTGTCATCTGAAATACTTTGAAATGAAGGATTATTGCATTGTGCAACAAGTAAAGGCTGAGACATTTTACCCGAAAAACTATTGAAGTTTGATTTGTAAATTCCTTTGCTGTCTTTGGAAGTATATGTTCCAATATAAAAACAGGATTTAGTACAAGAACAAAAATTAAATGTTGTAATAACTATTAAAACTATTCCAATAAAAGGATTTTTGAATTTTGAAAAGTAAGATATTGATTTCATATATCAGATATATTCTACATTAACTTTCTTAAAAAACTTAAGTTCCAAAAGCTTTATGATTCTTTTAACAACTGTCTTTCGTATTTCAATTTCCACAGGCTGGTCCGGGTCCTGGTGAGCCCAGTTTATTCTTGTACCAACTATAAGATGTATGATATCGTGTTGAAGCAATCTTTTTACAATTTCTTCAGCAGGAGATCCAAATAGTCGAGTTTCACTGTTGTAATTTTCAAGTATTTCTTCAACCTTACCGATAGTAATAATTCCTTCTGTCACAAGATCAAATCCATCAAGTTTGGAAATAGGGGGAAGAGTAGGGTCAGAGAAGTGCTGAACCATTTCAAGTTTAAGATTTAGTTCACGTGAGATAATTTCTGCAGTAGTACCTCCGCATATTATTTTCATCCCCATGAACCCCTTTATCTTTTCAATAAAGCCAATATCCTTTACTTTATAAAATGGGGGACCGGTTATGAGCATCAGTTCCCGGGGTTCTCTGAAATATACAACCCCACAGCTTGTATCATCCTTTAAATCATACTTATCATTTGTCAGAGCTTTAGTTACTATTTTTTTAGACAATTGAGTTGCTGAAATATGAGGTTGATTTTCAATTTGTTTTAGTGCAAATTCAAGAACATTTTCTGTTCCCCAACCCATATTGAATTTGAAGTCATCAATGCCCGATTGTGTTATCCCATCAGTGAAGAAAATCATCCTGTCTTCCTTCATTGCATAGTACTCCTGACAACGTAATATCTTTCCTTTGTTTTCTACTCCGCCTACCGTTAGTTCGTATACATTTGAAGGTCTGAAGCGTTGATTTCCTCTGATAATAAGTATTGGTGGGTTATCGTAATTGATTGTTTTTACCAATCCGTTGCTTAAGATCTCTATTACAGTAAAAGTAGCATAGTTAGGTTTTTCTCCCGAAGGTGGAAGCACATCCATTATTATTCTGGCAGCTATTTCAGGGTTTGTATGAAAACTTGTATAGTTGAGGGCCATTGTTGCTGTCAGCGTAGCTAAAACACTGGCTTTTATTCCATGACCAACACCATCTGATAATACTAGTACAGTTCGACCATCTTCTTTCATTTGCCGTGAAATAAAAACATCACCGCTTACTTCCTGTCCCTTAGGCCGTAATTGCTGAACATCTATTTCAGTATGATAAGATTGGGTCATATTTTATCAGATGTGTTAATGTACCAGGTTGACTTAATATTATTCATTTTCTTCGTGACTGTATTTCTGGGATTCAATGATTGAGTTGAGCAGTTCTTCAGTCTGAGCAGCATTCTCACCCAGGAGATATGCAATCTGCTGAACTGTTTTCATATTCTTGCGGTTAACCTGTCGTGCTCTTTCAATGATTTCTGCCCTTTCAAGCATAGGAGCAGAAAGGTCTCTTATCAAAGCACCGGCTATCTTATGCTTTTGTATCGTTGCTATTTCAATTGCCAGCAGCTTATTCTGGTATCTTATATCTCTGTCGATACGGTTTTCCCCGGTTTCAAAAATAGAACGAAACATGTCGGAAATAACTCCCGGGACAAGCATTTCAAGTTCAGCACCCCTAAGTCCGGGTATGGTTTCATATAGTTCTTCGTTTTCACCGCCTATCAACCGTGCAAATCCCAGGTTACTATCTATGATTTTCATATCATCACTGACAATAACGATGCCTGCCCTGATTTTCTGAAGCATAGTAGAAGAGATCAGCATCCCGGCTTCAGACCGCTTAAGTTTATCTTCCAGCTTTTTTCTTTTGGTAATATCGATTATTGTGCAAACGATACCGCTTATCTCATCTTTGTCATTTCTTAATGCAGATTTATTTACAGTGATTTGGCCCTTATAGTTTTCAGAATATTTAAAGTCTGTTTCATAAAACTGATCAATACCTGTTTCAAGCAATTCTTTATCCTTGAGCGAAAAAATATCAGGTTGATTAAAAGGAGTAATTTCAGATGTCATCTTGCCGTATAAATCATCTTTTAATCTTCCTATAATACGTTCAAAAGCAGAATTGCATAATACAATTTTCGAATCAATATCCATGCAAAATACCGGTACAGGCAAAGAATCTATTATTTGAGGATAGTAAGAGTCAAAAAACGATAGCTTATTTTGGTCTTCAGGAATTTTCATGATTTTCTGTTTATAAAACCATCTGAAAAATAATCAAATGGGAGTTCATTATCAATATCCTTTTAAATTTTATTTTAATGCGTAATTTTAAATTGCTTATTATTAGAATCTATTCTCTGATTTTGCATATTTGTATTTAGTAAATATCAGAAAATATATTCAACCGGCATGTTCGTTATATTGATGAATTGTCTTTAAAACAAATTATATTAGGATGAAGATTGAAGAAGTAATAAACTTACTTAATGGGAAACTAGTTACAACAGGAAATGTTAGTCAAATAGCAGAGACGGGTTTTTGCTCAGATCTTATGAGCGATGTTTTAACCCTTGACACTGAAAAGATGTTGCTTATAACAGGAACAGCAAACCTGCAAACAATAAGGACTGCTGAAATGGGGGATATTCATTCTATATTACTGGTAAGAAACAAAAAAGCCACTAAAGAAATGATTCAACTGGCAGAAGAAGCCGGGATAATAATTATAGAAACTCCTTTTTCTTCCTTTAAATGTTGTGGGTTATTATATAATTCAGGATTGAAACCTGTTTACTGATATGATACAGCTGAGGTATGAAATAGAAGGTGGAAACTTTAACAGGGCGGGACATGCATCCAGTCAGGTTAAAAAAGTTCTTAAGCAGCTTAATACTGAGCAGCGTTTAATAAAAAAAATTGTTGTAGCTTTATATGAAGCTGAGGTTAATATAGTTGCTCATGCATATAGCGGGGAAATAGAAATTTATATTTATCCTGAAAAAATTGACATGATACTTAAAGATAAAGGTCCCGGAATACCGGATGTTGAAGCAGCAATGAAGGAAGGTTTTTCTACTGCATCCCAGCTTGTCAGGGAAATGGGATTTGGTGCCGGAATGGGCTTGTCGAATATTAAAAAGAATACTGATATATTTGAGATAGAAACAGTTGTTGGAGAAGGAACAACTTTAAAAATGACAAAATTTTTCAATGATGCAGAACAATGAAGCTTTTTATCATTCACTGGTGATAGATGATGAAAAATGCATCAGATGCACCCACTGTGTTAAGGAGTGTCCTACCGAAGCAATAAGAATTATTGATGGCAAGGTAGTTATCAGGGAAGAAAGATGTGTCGATTGCGGTGAATGCATGAGGGTATGCCCTCAAAAGGCAATTTATATCGAACATGATGATCTTGAATTGATTAAAGCATTTAAATACAGAGTAGTGCTTTTCCCTTCTGTTTTTATAGGCCAATTTCCCGACAGAATATCTGAAAACAAGATTTATGCATCCTTGATAGAAATAGGTTTTACTCATGTCTATGAAGTTGAACAACCAATTGAAGTTCTTAAAAACCAGATAAGAAAGGAAATAAAAGCCAATCAAACAGGAATGCCTTTAATTTCATCTTTTTGTCCGGCAATTGTCAGGCTTATAAGAACACGTTATCCTTCTCTGGCATCTAATATTCTCAGAGTAAAAACTCCTCATGATATGGTTGCTAACTATGTGCTGAAAACGTTTGAGGATAAAGGAATTGCAAAAGATGAAGTAGGTATATTCTACGTAACACCTTGTGCTGCAAAGATTACAGCTGTAAAAAGTCCTCTTGGTGAAAAACAGTCAATTATAACCGGTGTTGTTAATTCCAAGGTAATTTATAATAAGGTGATGAGTGTTGCCGATAAGATTATTCCGGTCGACAGTAGTGAAATGAGAAGGGAAATAACAAAGGAAGGAATTCAATGGAGCCTTACTCACGGCGAAACATGGTGGCAGACTTCCAGAACTATTGCAGTTGATGGTATTCACAATACTATTAAAATTCTGGAAAGACTTGAAAATGATGATATGCCTCAATATGACTACCTTGAGCTGCGAGCATGCGATAGAAGTTGTGCAGGAGGTGTACTGTTATCACAAAACAGATTTCTTACTGTTGAAAGATTAAAAAGAAGAGCTAAAAAATATCCATCATCGGAAAAGAAATCGCAGTTTGAAGAGGAAACCGACTACAAATGGCTTGATTCAAAAATGAAGATTGAAGAGATTCAGCCCCGGCCTATGCTTCGCTATGGTAAAGACAGGAAAAGGGCAATTGAAAAAATGCAAAAAGCCAGAAGTATAATGTGCCATCTGCCGGGTATAGATTGCAGTGCCTGTGGTGCGCCGACATGCATGGCTCTTGCTGAAGATATGGCAAACAATCAGGCGAAAATGTCAGATTGCATATTTATACAACAGCTTTGGCAAAAGAATGAAAAGGTTGATCCTGCCAAGGCATTTGAAAGAATGGAAAAGAAATGGGGTGTTGGAAGATTCGACCCCGATTGCACAAAGAAAGGAGCAAAAAATGAAGGTTTCTGAATTAGTTGAAAAACTTGAACTTAAAGTTTATGCCGGTAGCGATAACCTGGATACGGAAATAACAGGTGGCTATGTGTCTGATCTTCTCAGCGACGTTATGGGCTTTGCAAGAGAAGGAAATGTATGGATTACCCTGCAAAACCACTTAAATGTTATTGCTATTGCTTCTTTAAAAGATTTATCATGTGTAATTCTTGTTAAGAATATTGTCCCGGGTGATGATGTTATAGAAAAAGCTAACGAAGAGGGAATACCACTGTTGGGTAGCAGCTCTAAAACATTTGAGCTAGGCGGCGAAATATACCGACTTCTTTTATAAATGAAACGCTTTAAAGCAGATCTGCATATACACACCGTTTTATCTCCTTGCGGAAGCCTGGAAATGAGCCCTAAGATAATTGTGGAACATGCACTTTCAGCAGGTTTGGATATTATTGGTATTACTGACCATAATTCTACAAGACAATCACAAATTATCAGAGATTATGCCTGCGAAAAGGGACTTCATGTTATTTGCGGAGCTGAAGTAAATACTGCAGAAGAAGTACACTGTCTTGCCCTCTTTGAAAAGGATGAAGAATTAAATGAATTTCAAAGCTTCCTTGATATAAAATTGAAAAACATAAAGAATAATCCCGATATTTTTGGCTATCAGGTTTATGTTGATGTCAATGAAAAAATACTTGGAATGGAAGAAAGGCTTCTTATCAGCTCATTGGATGCTGATATTTATGAAGTTGAAGAAAAAGTCCACATTCTCAACGGCTTATTCATTCCTGCTCATATTTTCAGACCATATAACGGAATTATCAATCAACTTGGCTTTATTCCGTCAAACCTTAAAGCAGATGCGTTTGAAGTATCTTCCATTAACGACATTAGCTCTTTAAATCAAACATTAAGAATACCTTACAAGGGTACCTTTATTAAAAATTCAGATGCCCATACCCCCCGGATGATTGGAAAATCATTTACTACCTTTGAAATGGAATCACTTTCTTTTGCAGAAATAAGAATGGCTTTTGCTGATGAAAACGGAAGGAAAGTAATCCTCGAATGATATTTACATTGAAAATTTAGATTAATTTTTAAATGTTTTTTCATTCAAAATCCTTAATATTGTTTACATACTTTTTTTTCAAGTATTTTTGGCAATAAATGTTTCAAAATAAATGACCGAACTATCACTGCATATCCTCGACATTGTTCAAAATTCAATTACAGCACAAGCTTCGTTGATCAGCATTATTATTGACGAAGACATTAAAAATGATAAGTATATCATTAGCATAGTCGATAACGGAACAGGAATGGATAGTGAAACATTAAATAAAGTTACCGACCCTTTTTATACTTCAAGGACAACCCGAAAGGTTGGTGTAGGGATTTCTCTATTTAAACAAAATGCAGAACAGGCCGGAGGAAGCTTTAATATTGAATCAACTCCTGGTGCAGGTACTTCAGTTACAGCTATTTTCGGTCATTCTAATATCGACAGACCAATTTTAGGAGATATTGCCGGTACTATGACTTTACTCATAGGAGCTAATCCGCAAATACGTTTTATTTACGAGCATAAAACACCGGTAAGTGATTTTCAGTTTGATACCGAAGAAGTTAAATCAGAACTTGAAGGTGTGCCTATCAACCACCCCGATATTATAAAAATATTAAAGGAATTGATAGAAGAAAATCTTAAATTGATTGAAGCCGGTAATTGATAAGGATGAATCGCAAATTGGCATAAGCCGATATTCAAATGAGAGTTCCATCCGACTTTAAAATATAAATTATATTCGAATGAAAATCAAATCCTTGGATGATCTGCGAAAGATAAAGGCAGATGTCAGTGAAAAAATGAAGCTTAGGGAGCAAGCTGAAAATTCCGATAATATTGTTCAGGTTAAAGTTGCAATGGCTACATGTGGTATTGCAGCAGGGGCCAGGGATATCATGACATTTATTATCGATGAACTTGAATTTCAAGGGATAGATGCTATTGTCACCCAAACAGGCTGTATGGGCTTTTGCTATGCAGAACCTACAGTTGAAGTTGTAATTCCGGGACAAGCTCCTGTTGTTTATGGTTTTGTAACTAAAGACAAAGCCCGGGAAATCATTACCGAACATATAATGAAAGGCGAAATTGTTGATGGGATGATTCCTGTTAATTATAAGACAATCAACGAACAATAGTATAAATCAAAATTATTGTAATGGCTGATTTCAAAATGCACATATTAGTTTGTGGCGGTACCGGTTGCCGGGCATCACATTCAGAGAAAATAGTTACTAATCTGAAGACAGGCTTGAAAGAAAGGAACCTTGAGAATGAAATTAAGGTAATCACTACCGGCTGTTTCGGATTTTGCGAAAAGGGTCCGGTGATAAAAGTTGTTCCCGATAATACTTTCTACACTGAAGTTCGTCCGGAAGATGTTAATGATATCATTGAAGAACACATTATTAAAGGTCGTCCGTTAAGGCGTCTGCTATATGTGAATCCTAAAAATGAATATCATGTAACAAGCACTGCCAATATTGATTTTTATAAGAAGCAGGTTAGAATTGCTTTAAGGAATTGTGGTTTTATAAATCCTGAAAATATTGAAGAGTATATTGCCCGTGATGGCTATTCTGCATTAGGCGTATGTTTATCAGAAAAGACACCGGCTGAAGTTATCTCTATAATCAAGGATTCGGGCCTCAGAGGCAGGGGAGGCGGTGGTTTTCCAACCGGTCTTAAATGGGAAATTACTTCTAAATCACAAAGTGATCAGAAATATGTAGTCTGCAACGCTGATGAAGGCGACCCCGGGGCTTTCATGGACAGGTCTATTCTTGAAGGCGACCCTCACTCTGTTATTGAAGCAATGGCAATTTGTGGTTACAGTATTGGCGCTGACAAAGGGCTGGTTTATATAAGGGCTGAATATCCTCTTGCTATTAATCGTTTGAAAATAGCAATCAATCAGGCCAGGGAATATGGTTTGCTTGGTGAAGATATTTTAGGTACAGGCTTTAATTTTGATATTGAACTGAGATATGGTGCAGGCGCTTTTGTTTGTGGCGAAGAAACTGCTTTAATTCATTCAATGGAAGGCTCCAGGGGTGAACCTACATTCAAGCCGCCTTTCCCTTCTGTGTCGGGTTATCTTGGAAAACCTACCAACGTTAATAACGTTGAAACATTTGCCAATATTCCTGTTATTATAAACAAAGGATCGGAGTGGTTCAATAAAATAGGCACAGAAAAATCCAAAGGAACTAAGGTTTTTGCCTTAGCCGGAAAAGTTAACAACGTTGGACTTATTGAAGTTCCGATGGGTATTACTCTCCGTGAAGTTATTTTCGATATTGGCGGAGGAATCAGGAATGGCAAGAAATTCAAGGCAGTACAAACCGGTGGACCTTCAGGAGGCTGTCTTACTGAAAAACATCTTGATACTCCAATAGATTACGATACTCTTATTGCTGCCGGTTCTATGATGGGATCAGGCGGAATGATTGTTATGGATGAAGATGATTGTATGGTGTCGATTGCAAGATTCTACCTTGAATTTACACTCGATGAATCGTGCGGGAAATGCACACCTTGCAGAATTGGTAATAAACGACTGCATGAAATCCTAACCAAAATAACAATGGGTGAGGGGACAATGAAAGATATCGAGAAACTCAGAATATTGTCCGGTGTTATTAAAGATGCTTCATTATGCGGATTGGGGCAGACTTCTCCAAACCCCGTATTATCTACCCTGGATAACTTTTACCATGAATATGAAGCTCATGTAAAAGATCAAAACTGTCCGGCAGGTCAATGTAAAAATCTAATTCGATATAGTATAAATGCTGAACTATGTACCGGTTGTACCCTTTGCTTCAGGAATTGCCCTGTGGGTGCAATTACAGGAGAAAGAAAAATGCCGCATTATATCGATCAGTCTATATGTATAAAGTGTGGTATCTGCTTTGAAAAATGTAAGTTCAAAGCTATCAGCATTAACTAATAAGAAAAATATTGAAAATGGATACGATAAAATTAACAATAGACAATAAAGAACTGGAAGTTGAAAAGGGAACTACAATCCTTGAAGCGGCCCGGAAAGTAGGTGTCCATATTCCTACACTTTGTCACATGAAGCTTGAAGATATGGGCATTGAAAATAAGCCCGGTGGTTGCAGGGTTTGTGTAGTGGAAGTGAAGGGAAGAAGAAATCTTGCTCCGGCCTGCGTTACTGAAGTTGATAATGGAATGCTTATAAACACTCATTCCATGAGGGTCGTTAATGCCAGAAGAACAATTCTTGAACTAATTATTTCTGACCATCCTTTTGAATGTCTTACCTGTGCAAAAGCCGGAGAATGTGAATTACAGAAGCTGGCTCAGGATATGGGAATCAGAGAAATTCATTACGAAGGTGAAAAGTCAACTTACAGAGAAGATACATCTCCGGCCATCATTCGGGATATGGATAAATGTATCATGTGCAGAAGGTGCGAAATGATGTGTAATGAAGTGCAGACGGTAGGTGTTCTTTCTGCTATAAACAGAGGCTTTCAGGCTGTTGTTTCTCCTGCTTTTGAAGAAAACCTTGACCATTCGGTTTGTACATATTGTGGTCAGTGTGTTGCTGTTTGCCCGACCGGTGCTTTAACTGAAGTAAACCATACTGCTGCTGTTATCCGCGCATTATCTGACCCAAATAAAACAGTAATTGTTCAAACTGCTCCGGCTGTCAGAGCTGCCTTAGGCGAAGAATTCGGATTACCGGCCGGAACTCTTGTTACAGGTAAAATGGCTTCTGCTTTAAGGAGATTGGGTTTTGACTTTGTCTTTGATACTGATTTTGCTGCCGACCTTACTATTATGGAAGAAGGCACGGAATTACTGTCAAGACTTACAAGACACCTTGAAGGTGACACTTCAGTGAAACTCCCAATCCTTACTTCTTGTTGCCCTGCCTGGGTTAAATTCTTTGAACATCAGTTTCCAACAATGATTGATATTCCTTCTTCTGCCAAGTCACCTCAGCAAATGTTTGGTGCTATTGCCAAAACATACTTTGCAGAAAAACAAAATATTAAGAGGGAAGACCTTGTGGTTGTTTCTATTATGCCTTGTGTTGCTAAAAAATACGAGTGCAGCAGAGATGAATTCAAGGTAAATGGAAACCCTGATGTAGATTATGCTTTAACTACCAGAGAGCTTGCCGCTTTAATCAAGCTTGCAAATATTGATTTTATGTCACTGGAAGATGAAGAGTTCGATCATCCTTTAGGTGAATCTACCGGGGCAGCTGTAATCTTTGGAACAACAGGCGGTGTTATTGAAGCAGCTGTAAGAACAGCCTATGAATTGCATACTAAAAAGCCTTTGCCTAAAGTTGATTTTGAAGAGCTTAGAGGAATGGAAGGAGTGAGGGAAGCTATTATCGACTTCGACGGTCTTCCAATTCATATAGGTATTGCTCATGGTTTGGGCAATGCACGTAAACTACTTGAGGATATTCAATCAGGTAAGTCACATTACCATGCCATTGAAATAATGTCTTGCCCCGGTGGTTGTATCGGCGGTGGCGGACAACCTTATCATCATAGCAACTCTGAAGTATTGAAAGCCCGCCAGATGGCTATTTATAGCGAAGATTCCATGAAGGTTATCAGAAAGTCGCACGAGAATCCGTATATAGTTAAGCTTTACGAGGAATATCTGGGTCATCCTATGAGCGATAAAGCTCATCATCTGCTACATACAGGATATTTCGACCGTAGTACTAAAATTATTAAAGAAGGTTAACCCTAAAAATAATATTATGCCAAAGATTAAATTATCGGAATACGCAATAACCACTGTTAAGGAAATTTGTTCCGCGTTTAATAACAGCGAAGGGGAGTTGATCAATGTATTACATCAGGTGCAGCATAAATTAGGTTATTTACCGGCCGAAATTCAGGAGTTAATTTCTAAAGAACTGAATGTTTCTGTTGCCAAAGTTTATGGTGTTGTGACCTTTTATTCCTTCTTTACAATGAAGCCTCAGGGCGAACATCCAATTTCAATTTGTATGGGAACTGCCTGCTATGTCAGAGGGGGCGAACAAGTACTTGATGAATTTAAGCGGCAGTTGAAAATCGACGTTGGTGAAACTACTGCTGATGGTAAGTTTTCACTTAGCGCCCTCCGGTGTGTTGGTGCCTGCGGACTTGCCCCTGTTGTAATGATAGGTGAGAAAGTTCACGGAAGAGTTGCTCCTGCTGATGTTAAAAATATTCTATCGGAATATAAAGAAGGCTGTGTCAAATAAATGCAGTTTAAAAAACTTAATAAAAAAACCCGGTCGTATTAACCGGGTTTTTTATTATCTGTTTCTTTTTTGAATATCAGAAAATATGGAAAGCTACAGTAACACCTGCAACAACCACTGATACCATTGACATAAGTTTAATAAGAATATTTAAACTTGGTCCTGATGTGTCTTTAAAAGGATCACCAACTGTATCACCAACAACAGCAGCTTTGTGTGTCTGGCTGCCTTTTCCACCAAGATTTCCTTTTTCAATGTATTTCTTTGCATTATCCCATGCTCCTCCGGCATTGTTCAACATTACTGCCAGTGTGAAGCCGGTTGTCATTCCTCCCATCAAAAGACCTACAACACCTGCAACACCAAATAAAATACCTATTGCTACAGGAATAATAATTGCCAATAATGCAGGTAATAACATTTCTTTCTGAGCTCCTCTTGTTGAAATTTCAACGCACTTTGCATATTCAGGTTTTCCCTTTCCTTCCAGAATTCCCGGTATTTCACGGAATTGTCTTCTTACTTCTTCAACCATTGAACCGGCTGCTCTTCCTACAGCTTTCATTGTCATTGCACAGAAAACAAACGCCATCATTGCTCCAATGAACAATCCGCTTAAAAGGATTGGATTTAAAAGCGTAAGGTTATAATATGATGAGAAATCCTGCAAAGATGCATTAGAAATAACTACCTGTTTAACACCTTCAGCTACAGTGTCTGATTTTTCAAGCACGAATTGTATGCCGTTACTCACTAAAGTATCTCCTTCATGAAGAGCTTTGCCAAGCCAGATCTTTATTTCTTCCATGTATGCTGCAACAAGTGCCATAGCTGTTAAAGCTGCAGAGCCAATTGCAAAACCTTTTCCGGTAGCTGCAGTTGTATTGCCAAGCATATCAAGTGCATCAGTACGTTGCCTTACTTCTTTCGGAAGTTCTGACATTTCAGCATTTCCTCCTGCATTGTCGGCAATAGGTCCGAAGGCATCAGTGGCCAATGTAATACCTAATGTTGAAAGCATACCTACAGCTGCAAATCCAATACCGTAAACACCTTCACCAAAATTTGAAAATCCACCTGCAAATCCAAAGGCAGCAATAATTCCTGCAACTATTGTTACAACCGGAATCCATGTTGAATACATCCCTGTTGCTATACCGTCGATTATTGTTGTAGCCGGACCTTGTTGTGCTTGTTGAGCAATTCCTTTTGTTGGTTTATATTCATCAGATGTAAATAACTCGGTTCCCTGTCCGATTATTACCCCTGCTACCAATCCTGCAACGACTGAACCAAATACCCCCCAAGTTATCATTCCAAGTGAAGCCATAATTGCAACAGCAACAAGTATTAGGGCTGAACTTCCTCCTGTTCCCAGCAGGAGTGCATTTAATAAGTTTTTCTGAGTAGCCGATTCTTTTGTTCTTACCATGAAAATTCCCGCAATGGAAAGTACGATTCCAATTGCAGCAACAAGCATTGGTGCTATAACTTTTGTAGTTTGTTCTTCAGCATTCATTGATAACGCAGCTCCTAAAGCTGCCGTTGCCAATATCGATCCGCAATACGATTCGTAAAGGTCAGCCCCCATACCTGCAACATCACCAACGTTATCACCCACGTTATCAGCTATTGTAGCCGGATTTCTCGGGTCGTCTTCAGGAATACCTGCTTCTACTTTACCAACAAGGTCAGCTCCGACATCAGCAGCTTTTGTATAAATACCACCACCTACACGTGCAAATAATGCCTGTGTTGAAGCTCCCATACCGAATGTAAGCATAGTGGCTGTAATTTCTACCAACCTTTGTGATTCTTCCAATCCCGGTTTTACAAATGTCAAACCTAAGAATGAAAGCCCTTCTCTCATATTTTCAGCTGTATAAACCAATTTAGTTAAGATAAGGTACCAAAGTGAAATATCAAGAAGCCCGAATCCAACTACCACAAGACCCATCACTGCACCACTTCTGAAAGCTACTTTCAATCCTTTGTTTAATGATTCTGAAGCTCCCTGAGCTGTTCTTGCAGATGCATTTGTTGCTGTTTTCATTCCCAGAAAACCGCAAAGACCTGAAAAGAAGCCTCCGGTCAAAAAGGCTACGGGTACAAAAGGATTTTGTACGCCCATGTATGCAAGTAACAGAAGTAATACAACCAAAACGAGGAAAACAATAGTTACTACTTTATACTGACGCTTCAGATAAGCCATAGCTCCTTCTCTTACATACTGGGCTATCTCCTTCATCTTGTCGTTGCCTTCAGAACTTTTCATCATGGTTTTGTAAAAGTAAAAGGCAAATACTAATGCAGCAATGGCTGCTACAGGTATTAAAATGAAATAATTCATAAGTCTAAAAATTTATAGTTAGGCAAATTGTCTTTGTTTATGTTGATTGTATTAAACAACTAAAAAAAGACAAACATTTTTAAAATTACTTGTTCATTAAAAACAAATATTTCACGACTCTAAGATAAAAAAATTGAAATAAGTATGACACATTTCACTAAATCTTTTCATTTCAATAATAATTTTTTAAAAATAAACCCCTAATTATTATAAATTTTTATTCAGTGCTTTTAATGTTATATTATAATTCTATTTTGGTCGTAATAATTGAAATTTAATACTTTTTACAATGAAAGTTGTTTTTGTTTGTCTCGGTAACATTTGCAGATCACCCGCTGCTGAAGCTGTTTTTAGATTTATGCTTGAAAAAGAGGGGCTAAGTGATAAGATAAGCACAGACTCAGCAGGTATTATTGGCGTTCATTCAGGTGAAAAGGCCGACCGCAGAATGATTCGTCATGCTTTTGAAAGAGGTTATATTGTTGACAGTATTTCAAGAAAATTCAATCCTACTAAGGATTTCAATGAATTCGACATGATTATCGGAATGGACGATCAGAATATTTCTGATTTGCATTCTTTAGCAAGAAATGATTCCGACCGAAAAAAGATTCACAAATTGTCACAATTCCTTACAAAACACTATGATAAAGAAATCCCTGACCCGTATTATGGAGGAGATGAAGGGTTTAATCACGTGCTTGATCTTTTGGAAGATGCATGCAAGGGCTTACTTGAAAAACTGAAAAGGGAAATTTAAATTTTAGGATCAGAAAATTCTATTTGAAGTATATTCAAATCATTTTCATACAATTTTTCAGTTAGAATATTCCATTTTGCACTTGAAGGGGCATTCAGCTTATAATTGTATATGAAAGTGCCTGGTCTGATATATGTAGGATTGACATCCAAAATTCTGAAATGATTCTGGTGCAATATCTCTTGCGCCTTTTCATCAGTCTTTCCCGAAGACGATTTAATAGTCAGTATCTTAACGCTTAATGGAGTGAAAAAATGATTTTCAAGCTGCTCAACTACTATGAGAACAATTAATATCAAAGCAACAGCTACCATGGCCGCAAAATACATTCCGGCTCCAATTGCAAGTCCGACCGCTGCTATTGCCCATATCGAAGTGGCAGTTGTTAATCCCCTGACATTGATGCCCATTCTTAATATTGCTCCTGCGCCTATAAACCCTACTCCTGTTATAACCTGTGCTGCAATCCTGCCCGGATCACCGGTTTGAGTAGTATTAAAACTGAATGGAATATAAATTGACAGCAGCATTATTAATGTTGAACCAAGACAAATAAGCATGTGAGTTTTTAAACCTGCCGGCTGTTTGTGGGCTTCCCTTTCCAAACCGATTATTGCTCCTGCTATAAGGCTGAATACCAGTCGGATTATTATTGTATTGTTGTCTATGTCAAATGGAACCATTTCATCAATAATTGATTTGAATTGCAAGATAAGCAATTAAATTAAATATTTTTAATGGTGAAGTATGATAAAAAGCCGGATTTTCGCAATTATAAAAGTGTTATTTTTTGCTATTTCTCACTTATACCAAATAGGTACCAAGTTCTTACCAAGTTCTTACCAAGTTCTACCGTGACCTTTTTTTAGACTGATCAAATTTGCATTATTTTCGGTTAGGGTAGGAATGTGCTTTGCACGTTGTCGCTTCGCTCTATTAGAAAGCTTCGCTTTTGTTGTCGCTTCGCTACCAATGACAGATTTTTACAATCATCACATATTCAGGTATTTTTACCAATAAAAGTTTCTTTTTGTGTATTGAGATTCCTCACTTCGTTCGGAATGACGGCCGCTTTTTGGGGTATATGAAGGGA
>JAGODU010000234.1 GCA_017998095.1 Prolixibacteraceae bacterium
TAAATAAAAAGGGGAATAACTTTACTCTGTTAAAAGTTATTCCCCTTTCCTTTTTTTGTTCTTAACAATATCTCCTTGAAATTTAAATATCCCATTTCCGAAGCCAAAATAAAACTAATCTGCTTTTATTTATTTTCTATCAATCTTTTAATTAGCTTTGCTGAAAATTCTGATAATAATTCTTTGACCCACTCTCTTCTGAAAGATTAAATCAAAAGAATAAACATTTCCGGGATTTAATAGTTACTTATCTAAAAAAAATAAATTATGGGTAGAGCAAGAGAAACATCCAGTAAAAAACAAGTCAGAACTAACAAAGAGAAAAAAAGAAAAGATAAAGCTCTTAAAAAGATTGAAAGAAAAAATAATACTGCCAATGGAAACAATTTAGACGAAATGATTGCCTATGTTGATGAAAATGGCATGATTACTTCAACCCCTCCTGATCCAAACAGGAAATCTTCTGAAATTTCTGAAAATAAGGAATAAATAAATGTTATTTAAAACACTTTCCTAACTATACCAAACTGAGATAAATTACCATTTAATTTCTCTTTGAACAGCTTTAATATCAGGAACCTTTTCAGCAATAGCTTTTGATTCTGAGAATAATGCATTAAGATCCCCCAAATCAATTGATGAACCTTCTTTTATAAAAATTGGAATTTTATATATCGGTGTCTCAACAGTAATAGTCTGACCACCTTCATAAACCTTTGTTTTATTCCAGGCATCAACCCATTTTTGTCCAGCCGGAAGATATAATGAATGTGAAGAAGTGCCTTTCTCCCAAATATTTGAAACAAGGATATCTGATCCGTATAAATAAGTCTGCCAGTCTTTCCATGCTTCCTTCTGCTCAGGATATACAAGAAATAAAGACCTTACAACAGGCATACCGGTTTTATTTGCTTCCTGAACATGCTTGTGTGTATATGAAGCAAGTGAAGCATGAACCTTAGCATATAGCCTCCATACAGCAATCAATTCTGAATCATAATTGGGCTTTGTCTTCATATCCCACGGAGCTCTGTCTTCCGTTGGACCAAACTCCATTATCGGACAAAAACACCCAAATGCAAGCCAGCGGGCTGTAACTTCACGATCAAGATCGCCCTGCCAATAACCACCAATATCTGATCCCCAAACCGGAAAGCCAATTATTGCACACCTTTGAACGGCAATTATTGCAGCCCTCAAACCTTCGGGTTCTGAGCCTATATCACCACCCCAAAAACCGCTGTATTTAGAACTTCCGGTATAACCTGCTCTTGGAATAAGAACAAAATCGTCTCCCTTGATTTTCTTACAAGCCTGATTAAATGTTTTTACATAAAGAACAGGGAAATCATTTCGAACTTCTCTTGCAGTTCGCCCGTCAAAAAGAATAAAGTCTTTAGTTTCAGGAACCAACTCTTCTGCCCTATCTAGTTTGAATCCGTCAACTCCCTGATTAAGCATTTTAATTATACCCTTCTCCTGTAGCCAGTTGCAAGTCACAGGATTGGTAAAATCCATCAGAGCAACATTTGTAGAAGTAATATCTCCGTGTGGTCCTTTTATTGGTTGTGACAAACCCATATTATGAGCTTCAAATCTCATCTCACCGGTTACCCAGGGGGCCACCCACAATAAAAATTTCATATTATTGGAATGAAGCCAGTTGATCATCTCCTGTGCTTTGGGAAAACGTTCCGGATCCCAGTCAAAATCGGCATAACCGTGAAGCCCTTTTGCCCATGGCCGGTCGACCCAATAAACACCACATGGAATATCCAAAGCTTTCATCATTAAAATGTCCTCCACCAACATACTGTTGTAAGGTGCACTCACTTTAGAACCATCATAATATGTTTTCTTATTTACATGGTTGTCTCTCCATCTCCATGGAAGAAAAGCCCATTCAGGAGGAACAATCGTCGGCCCCACATTAAGGGAGTGTTTTTTAACTATCTCAGCCGGTTGATTCGATGTATATATAATTCCTTCTAACTTATTTCCTTCAAAAGAAATCTTTACTCTCTCAGGATCAGATTTGCAGAAATCATAATGCCCCGGCCATGTGCCTTTTGTAAATATCCCATATCCATTGCTTGAAATATAAAATGGTGTGTATAAGGATACTGTAGGTTTTATCAGCATATCAACCGATTCTCCCCTTAAATTCATGGCAGTTGTAATACCTTTTTTCCACGATTCAGTCTGCACGCCATCAACAACTCTTTCAAACAAACCTGTAAAATATTCATCTTGTGTTGCTGCTAAATTTATTCCCCAACCTGTAATATCACTGTCGGGCAAGGCCGTAAAAGAATAATCATAACCAGACAAACTCTTTTTTATAGAAACCAAAACAGTTCTTCCTTCTGCCTGCCACTCAGCCCTGAATTCATTTTCATTATTTTTTAGTCTTGAAGGTTTACTTTTGATATAAAATTTACCCTTTTCAGTTTCAAAATATGTTGCACCTTCATCATCCTTACCTGCCCGTATTTCAAGGGGAGCTTTCACATTTTTATCGTTAATAACCAAGGAAATATTTCCTCCTTCGGAATATTTCAACTCTGCAAGTTTTTCATTACTACACGATACTAAGAAAAGAAGAAAGACAACTTGTAATGAAGCCTGAATTAGGTTTTTAATATTCATAGTTTTAAGATTTATTCCGTCCTAAAATAATTCATTTTATTGCTTGAAGGTAATTCAAATCTAAATAATAGCAAAAAACAATTCTCCTTTTGCTATATTTGATTACATTATGGTTCTTTTTTTGAACCAAAACACAAAACCTCTTATATATAATCCCGGGAATATCAAATATTGTATTTCCATAAACTTACAATAATATGCAGCAAAGAAATTTTAAAGTATACCCTTACCGCTGGATAATGCTTTCTGTTTATATGCTAATCGTAGCAGTAAACCAGCTTCTTTGGATAACATTTGCCCCAATAACCACTGATGCAACTGCTTTCTTTCAAGTTTCTGATATAAGAATCGGAATATTGTCTATGTGCTTTATGATAGTGTTCATTGTTATGTCTATCCCTGCATCATGGATTGTAGATACATACGGTTTAAAAATAGGAGTTGGAATCGGAGCTGTATTTACCGGATGTTTCGGACTGATGAGGGGACTTGTTGCCGATAATTACAACCTTGTATTAATTGCCCAGATTGGAATTGCTATAGGTCAGCCATTTCTTCTTAACTCTATAACCAAAATTTCTGCACGATGGTTTCCTATGGAAGAAAGGGCAACCGCTTCCGGACTTGGAACTTTGGCAATGTACGCAGGCATTCTCGGAGGAATGGTCCTTACCCCATACCTGGCAATAGGTTCAGGAATTGGAGGTGTGCTTTTTATTTATGGGATCACTTCAATAATAGCTGCCCTTATATTCTTAATTTTTTCAAAAGAAAGGCCTGCAACTGCACCCTGCCTTCCCCATGAAGAAGAAAGGCTGCTTGCACTTGATGGGTTTAAGCACATATTCAAATCAAAAGACTTCATTCTATTGATGATTATTTTTTTCATCGGATTAGGGGTTTTCAATAGTGTAACTACATGGATTGAAAATATACTTGGTCCCAGAGGATTTTCACCAACCCAAGCCGGAATTACAGGAGGCATTATGATTGTAAGTGGAATTATCGGAGCTCTTGTTATTCCAATTCTTTCTGACCACCACATGCGAAGAACCCCTTTTATAATAATTGCTCTTTCCGGATCAACAATCGGACTTGCAGGAGTAACTTTTGCAACTAGCTTTCCTGTATTGCTTGTCTCGGGAGCAATTCTTGGTTTTTTTCTTCTCAGTTCAGGTCCGGTAGGTTTTCAATATGGAGCAGAAATTACTTACCCTGCTTCCGAGGGAAGTTCAAACGGTTTGCTATTATTAATCGGACAAATTTCAGGTATTGCCCTGATATTTGGAATGGACAGTTTCAAATCACCCGAAAACGGATCTATGACTAAATCAATGATATTGCTTTTGGTATTAATGCTGATAAGTATTTTAATTTCAACAAGGCTTAAAGAATCAAATATAATTTCTGACAGAAAGTCTAATGATAATACAGAAAAAGGATAAAAAATACCAGAATATGAAGAAAGCCTCAACTGTTATAACTGGTATCCTCCTGATTTCATTGTGTTTTTATGCCAATATTGCTTATTCTCAGGATATTACTTCTGATTCAGTTAAAATTAATAAAATCAGGTTCATCGAAGAAAGCATCAGGAAAGATGAACAGAAAACCCGTCTTTGGTGGAATGGCTGGTTAATAGGCTATGGTGCAGCAACTGTTGGCCAAGGGGCAGTATACTTTATCAGCAATGATAAAAGCCTGAAGCAGGACATGGCCTTAGGTGCTTTTACTACTATTCTGGGCTTTGCTAATCAATTTATTTCTTCTTTAAAACTAACAAAGGACTTTGAACAACTTGAACTTCTCCCTTCAAATAGCCCCGATGAAAAAGATAAAAAGCTTCAATTTGCTGAAGAACTCCTTAAAGAGCACGCACGTTGTGAAATTTTGGCCAGAAACTGGCAGTCACATGCACTTTGCGGTGTTGTAAATATTGGTGGCGGACTTATTACATGGCTTGGTTTTAAAAGAACTATTTGGGATGGGCTTGCAAATTTTGCTTTGAACACGGCAATTACTGAAGCTCAAATATGGACTTCACCATTAAGAGCAAAAAAGGACTATGAGAATTATTTAAAAAAGTATGGAACCTCTGATTATTCACTTTCCTATAAACAAGAAATCGATTGGTACTTCAATGTATTCCCCGGAGGGGCAGGTATAAAAATTGTTTTTTGATTATCTTTTACTTTTAATTATCTGAAAATCATTAAACACCAATCTAATTAAAGGTGAAAATTCATATTACTTATATCTCTGATGAAAGTAGTTAAATACAATCTATCTGTCTTAAAATTTTAATAAAATCTAAATAATCATCCATTTAGTGAGAATATTCCGAAATAATTTCTTTGAAATTTTCATATTTGACTTTCCAGTTTTTGGGAAATCCACCATTAACTGCCATAAAAGCAACAGAAGTGAGCAAAGCCCCATTCCCGGGTAAATAAAGCTCAAGGTCAGAATCCTGATAATTATGACCATTAAGCAGATATGTATTTTTTACATTATCCATCAATAATAAATCAATAGCCTTTTCTGGCTTTTCCAAAACAGATGCACACATTGCTGCCATTGGAAAATCCCATCCCCAGCACGACTCCCAATCCCACTTATCCATTACTGCATTGAAAGTATTTTCAAGTATGTTCTTGTCAATATAATCAGTCAACGGCAAAAATCCTGCTATCCCAAGTACAATCGGATGATCTGTCAGATAATGCTGATTTTCATAAGAATCATAAGCATCTTCTGAAAAGAGATACAAACTATCTCTTACTGGTAAAGGCGATATTTTTTTTATTACGTCTCTCCATTTTTCATTTTCTTTAATGCCAAGCAATGTCCTGTGCTTTTGGGCAATAGATAAAGCCCATCCCCCGTATGCAAGTTCAAAAACAGGATTAATAGTTGGTTACGGCTTAAACCGCTCCTGCACAGGAATAACAGCCGGGCCTAAAA
>JAGODU010000041.1 GCA_017998095.1 Prolixibacteraceae bacterium
CATTGTTTAAAATGATACCCGAAGATTATAAAAAAACTGTTGAAAAGGCTGAAGCTAAAGGACGAATTAACTTCAATGGTATTATTAAAGGGGTTTATTATAAAGAAATTACTCCTCTTATCAATATCGCTTTCAATATTGAAAACGGAACTGTGAAATATCCCGGACTTCCGGATGAACTAAAAATTAATGAGGCTTCTGCTTATGTATTTAAGCCTGAAGGTAACTTTGACAATCTTGAGATTGGTGTTAAAAAGCTAAACATCAATATGGCCGGTAATCCCCTAGCAATGCATGCAAAAGTGAAATCTGTTACCGGAGACCCGAATATTGACGCTGCCCTTAAAGGTGTTCTGGATTTGGGAACCCTCCTTAAGTTATTTCCTATAGATGGTCTTAAAATGTCCGGAATAGTTGATGCTGATGCTTCTTTAAAAGGCAATCTTTCTGATATAAAGGAAAATAACTTTACTAAGTATGTTTCAGAAGGGAAGCTGGGAATCAAACAGTTTTTTGTTGAAAACAAATCTTTACCGAAAGGAATTACTGTTCCTAATGCAAATGTTGAACTGAAGAATCAAAATGTTATTGTTTCTAATCTTAACGGTAAAATAGGGAAGAGCGACTTTTCTTTAAATGGCAAGCTTGATAACTTCCTTTCATATATTTTTAAAAAAGGAAGTTTAAATGGAAATTTTAACCTTTCTTCCAATCTTATTGATGCTAATGAATTCCTCTCAGACAAGGGATCAGAAAGCAGTAAATCAAGCGGTAGTGCTCCTGCTGATACTTCAAAGGCTTCAGACAAACCTCTTGTTTTTCCAAAGAATACTAACCTGAATTTCAATGCAAAGATTTCACGCCTTCTTTATCAGAAACTTGATATTACAAATTTTGCCGGATCAATGCAACTTAAAGACCAGACTCTTACATTGAACGGAGTTGGAATGAATATGCTGCAAGGAAGGCTGGGACTATCAGGTAGTGTTGTTGCCGATGGAAGACCTGATCCTGCAGTCAACCTTAATCTGGATGTAAAAAGTATAGACCTTCCTATGGCTTACAGTAATATTTATCTTATTGAAAAATATCTTCCTTTTGCAGAAAAGAGTCAGGGAAAAATTTCAACTGTACTTAAGCTGCAATCAAAATTGGCAGGAAATCTTAAAATGATTCTTTCTTCTGTTTCTGTTTCAGGTTCTCTTTCAACCCTGAATGTCAGGATGATAGACAACAGTGCTTTTTATTCTCTCAAGAAGGTTATTCAAACAGAAATGATCAAAAATCCTTCACTTAATGATTTCACTGTTTATTATGAAATTAAAGATGGGAATCTGGTGTTTAAACCCTTCAAAACTGCTTTTGCCGGTCAGCCGGTTTCTATCTCAGGCATTTACAACCTTGGAGGAAATCTTGATTTCAGAATTGACGGAAATGTCGACAGAAATATTCTTTCTTCTGAAATCCAAAAGATAATTGCTTATGTACCGGGGCATGAATCAATAACCAAGATTGATCTTGGTCTCGATATTAAAGGCGATATCAAAAAGCCTGATATCAGGTTTGATTCCGATAAAATCAAAACACAGGTGATAAACCATGTTAAGAAAAATGCTAAAAAGGAATTAAAGGATCAGGCAAAGAAGATTCTTGATAAATATATTAACTGATTTTGATTTCCATATTGCAACTTAGATTATATTGCATTGTCTTTTAAGCTACTGAACTAATTATTTTAAGCCTGATGAAGCTATTTTACTTAGTATTTGTTTTTGCCCTTTTGATGAATTTTAGTTTTTCATCATTTGCAGGTAATAAAAATACTTCTGATAATAAAATACGAAAGCTTGGTTTAAATACCGGTAATTATAATGCAGGAACTATTGACGAACTTTACTCTCCGTTTCTTTATTCGGGAAGTAATGTTTCTTTTGGATTAAAATTTATCAAGGAAAAGGAAAAGAGAAAAGACCAGTTTTCTTTTCGCTTTGCTCAAATAAAAATGACTCCTGAAAATCTGGTTGTTAATCCAGATTACTTTTCTGAAAATGATATGGCAATGCAAAAAGACATACTGTTGCTGGAATTTTAGATACTTACAGATTCCTGCTTTCTGAGAAGGGTTCCCGCTTTATTGATTTCTACCTTACCGGCCGTTGGTTCTCAACAGTTAACCTGATGACCAATTATTATATTCTTCCTGAATTAATTCAAAGTGGACTTGGAGCAGGTATTTACATCGAAAAAAATATTAAGAGGCATTGCATTAAGGCTGAGTTAAATGTGCCGGTTTTAACACTTACCGTAAGAAATAACTACTCTCAGTCTGACGCTCAGGATTATGAAGATTACAATGAATTTACTTTTATATTCAAGAATATGCAAATTCAGCTTCCTTATAACTTGTTGGCTGTTTATTCAAATATCGGCTATGAATACAATATTTCAAATCATTTTACTGTCGAAGCTGAATACTATTTCAATTGCATGTTGAATACATCACCCCGTCCACTGAAGTCAGTGAGCGGAATTTATTCCCTTGGTTTAATCTATACATTCTAAGCTTATGAAAAGGGTATTGATAAATTGTGTTTTCATTGCTTTAATTATTTCTCTGGCAGGATGTGAAGAAAACCTGCTGAAAGAAAAATATGAGAATACAACAATTGATAATTACGAGCTCTTTTGGTCTGAATATGATTTACTGTATGGAGCCTTTGAGGCTAAAAATATAAATTGGAACTCTCTTCATGATGTTTATCTTGATGGTCTTGATGACAATTCTACAGATTTAAAATTGTTCAATGCTCTTAGTGGTTTACTCAACGAACTTAATGATGGCCATGCCGACCTTACTGCTCCGGGGGTAGGCTATTTTCGTTCATGGAATCGTCGAAACAAATCATTATTCAGTGATTTACTTATAAATGACTTTAATAATGTGAATTTCCTTTTCAGTAAAATCAAAACAAACTATCTCGAAGGAAAATTTAAGTCAGGTGAATATTCTGATAATTTGTTTTTCTGGGGAATTATCCCCTTTAACTCGCGAAAGATTGGATATATATATTTTCCAACTTTTAGTATTGATGATTATCCTTCCGATTTTATTCAGGAAGCAGTTGATTCTTTCAATATGGTCAGTGATGGTGTTATAATTGATTTAAGATATAACGGGGGTGGCAGGACAGAGGCCTTTGTAAGTTCGCTTAATAGTTTTGCAAATGAAAGAAAACTTTTTATGAAATCGAAATTCAGGAATGGTCCTTCTCATTCTGATTTTACTAAGCTTGAAGAACATTGGACAAACCCTCATTCAGATTGTTTGAAAAAAATACCTGTTGCAATTCTTATGAATAGTTACTCAGCAAGCTCTTCGGAACATTTTATTATTGGAATGAAATCACAATCAAACGTAATTACAGTGGGGGATACTACCTGTGGTGCTTTTTCTGCGGTATTGGAGAGGGTGATGAAAAACGGATGGAAGTTCAGGCTGGGGGCACAAGTTGTTTATACTCCTGAAGGGAAGTTAATGACTGATGATAAAGGAAATTACCTGGAAGGAATTGGTATTAAACCTGATTACTATGAAACAGATAAGTGGCGGGCAGTTATGAATAATAATGATTTACCAATTGAAAAAGCTCTTACTGTTTTAACAAGTAATAATTAGCAACAAATCTTATATTTAAGTATTTGATATTTCGTTCATTAATCTTATATTAGGACTTCTAAAAATCAAATTAACAAATAGTTTCTATGAAGTACTTATATGCTTTCCTTTTTGCCGTCATATTGATTTCTACGGGTTGCACAGAAAAAAATCAAAAGATAGCTCAGTGGCGTGGAATAAACCGCGATGGTATATATTCTGAAAAAGGCCTTTTGAATGAATGGCCTTCCGGAGGACCTCAGTTGTTATGGGAAACAGATACTGTTGGAAATGGATATAGTTCACCTGTTATTTATGATGACAAACTTTACATCAACGGTGAAAACGATAGCGTAAGTTATCTATTTGCTTTTGACCTGAAAGGAAATCTTTTATGGAAAGCTCCCAATGGTCCAGAGTTTACCGGAGTTGAATTTTCAGCAGGCTTCCCCGGAGCGCGCTCAACACCTACGATATATAAAGGACTTGCTTATATTTCTTCAGGATTAGGACGCATTGCCTGTATTGAAATTAAAACAGGCAAGGAAGTTTGGTCAAAGCATATGGTTAATGATTTAAAGGGAGAACTTAACTATTTTGGATATTGTGAATCACTTCTTATTGACGGTAATGTTCTTTTCTGCTTTCCCGGTGGAAAAGAATCAAACGTTGTTTGTCTTGACCGATTAACCGGAAATGCAATTTGGACATCCAAAGCTTTAGCCGACAATGTTGCATTTACTTCACCAATTTTGATAAAACTGAAAGAAAGAAATCTCTTTGTAACTATGTCGAAAAATAATCTCTTTGCACTTGATGCTACAGATGGAAAGCTTTTATGGTCATTTCCCGAAGATTCAGTCAAGTTTGAAGGGGCATACTGCAATACTCCTCTTTATGAAAACGGATACCTGTACAATGTTTCCGGTGTAGAAAAGGGAAGCGGGACTTATAAGCTGAAAATATCACCCAATGGTGAATCCTATTCTGTTGAATGGAAGAATCAAAGAGTAAGAAATGAAATGGGCGGTTTTATAAAGTTAGGTGATTCTCTTTATGTTGCTTCTGATGATAAGAAGATAAAGCTTCTTGATGCTAATACAGGCATCGTTGTTGATTCTCTGCGAAATATTCGAGGTAATCTAATCTTTGCTGATGGAAAGTTTTATTGCTATTCAGATAATGGAAATATTGACCTTATACGTTTAATTAACGGGAAGTTAAGCTCCGTCAGTAAATTCAAAATTGACAAAGGAACCAAAGAACACCTTGCTCATATTGTTATTCACAAAGGTGTTCTTTATGTAAGACATGGTAAAAGTCTGCAGGCTTTTAAAATTTCTTAAAAAAGACATCTATATTTTCCAGGGGTGACGCTAATGGTATGTCACATCCCGATGATATTACGTAATTTTTATACTTGCAGTATTTTTCTTTAAGCTGATTGATTTCTTCGGCTATCATTTCAGGATTGCCATTCATAATTTTTCCTGCCGGATCAATATTGCCAAATGCAAGCCTGTCGAGAGGTATACGAGGAAGAATTACTGACATGTTTACTGCATTGCCAAAATGAAAACCTTTGGCTCCCGTATTTACCATCGACTCTACAAGTTCTTCTGTATGACCACAATTGTGCAATATGATAATGAAATTTTTATCCTGTATTTCATCAACAATCATCTTTACATACTTTGATGAAAATTCATCGCACTGATCAGGTGATAAAAGCCCGGCAGCAGGTTCAGCCATTAAAATTCCATTTACTCCTGCTTGTTTTAATGCTTTGATATACTTCAAAATAAAAGTAGTACACTTATCCAAAAGTATATGCATGTGGTCAGGATCAATAAGTATCTCGGTCATTATTTCTGTAATATCAAACAGACGACCCGCTAAAGAAAATGGACCAATTGTTCCGGCTAAAACAGGCTTTCCAAAGTTAGCTTTGGACGCTAATTCTGCAGCATGTAAGTATTCAGTTATTCTCTTGCTTGAAAGATCAGGAACTTCAAGGTTTTCTACTTCGTCTGATTTGAATAGAAGTCTGTCGGATACTGACGGAACTTCATGTTCAGAAAATAGTACCGGTGCTCCAAAGGATTCAGCTTCAAGTGAAAGATCCATACTTAATAAAACAGCTGGCATCTCAGGATATTTTCCGGCAATGGCGCTGATACACTGAAAATGAACTTTACCCGAATTTGTCATATCAATTACATTCTTCCCGATGATGTTTAATCCGGGATAAGTGACAATTGGCATTAAAGGTTTTACTTCTGAGTTGAAAATTGATTCAGCCCAACTGTACATGTTAATATTCATATAGTTAGATTTTGTTAGTATTTTGAAAAGTTAGTATCTATTCACCACAGGCATTAATGCCGTAAGAGATTTCACTTTTAGCATTATCTGCAATCTCTGTTATTTTTTTAATATTTTGTTTAACAACTGTTATTTCTTCAGAAGCAGTTGCTTTTTTCAACAGTTTTAATAAATCGGAAGATATTAAGTAGATATTTTTTGAAACCTGAATGCCATTTTCACAATTACAATCCGAAGCATAGCTTTCAGCCATATTACATTGACGAGATGCTTCATCAATGCTTTCTATTGCATTATCTGTAAGGTCCTGCGCTTCTTCAATGGTAATAGTCTTTTCAACTTTCTTAAGATATTTTAGTGCATCTGACAGTGAAGATTCTGCGTTCTGAATTTCAGAAGCATATTCATAACATTGTGAGTATGTATTTATTGAGAATAAAATAAATATCACCAAAACCGATAAAAATCTCATGATAATATATTTAAATCAGATTGTAAAGATAATTGTTTTTCTTACTTGGTACAAATTGCTCTTAATCCCAGACCCCTTCAATTTCAGCACCACATTGTAAACATTTTCCCTTCGATATTAAGTTTTTAATGATACTGAAACCTTTTCTTTCGACAACAATCTTTTTGCACTTTGGGCATATAGTATTTTCATAATCCATTCCGGGAACATTTCCTATATAAACGTATTTTAATCCCATTTTTATTGCAATTTCATGCGCTGCTGTTAATGTATTTAAAGGAGTCGGACTGAGCTGCGCAAGTTTATACATTGGATTGAACCGGCTGAAATGGAGTGGGGTATTGTCAAATCCATTTGAAGTCAGCCATTCACACATCCTTTTTATCATGTCCATATCATCTGTCCATGAAGGAACTACAAGATTAGTGATTTCAAGCCATACACCCTCGTCTTTTATTGTTTTTAGAGTATCCAAAATTGGTTGAAGTGTTCCTCCATTTAGTTTCATATAAATTTCATTGCTGAATGACTTGAGGTCAATATTGGCAGCATCAGTTACTTTGCAAAGTTTGAGCAATGGCTCTTTATTGATGTATCCTGCTGAAACAAGAATATTTTTAATTCCGGCTTGTCTTGCAAGTACTGAAGAATCGTAAGTATATTCATAATAAGTTATAGGTTCTGAATATGTATAAGCAATAGATTTGCACTTATTTTCAAGACACTTTTCAATCAATTTGTCGGGGAACAACTCATAGTTTTGTGTATCATCGGGACTTTTTTGAGAAATCGTCCAGTTCTGGCAATTAAGGCATGACAAATTACATCCTGCAATGGCTAAAGAAAATGCTTTACTGCCGGGAAAGAAATGCAATAATGGTTTTTTTTCAACCGGGTCAATATGCAAAGCACATGGATTACCATATCCGACGGTGTGCAATTTACCGTCTATGTTTTTCCTGCTCCTGCAATCTCCATATTCTCCATCTTTCAGGTTGCACCCGTTGGGACAGATAAGACATCTTGCACCCTTAGGTGTTTGAGAATAAAACATAGCTTCCCGGATATGATCTTTCTTTGATTCTGTTGAAACAGGACTAGTTTCGAGCCCTATAAGCTGTTTTCCCGAAAGAAACATACAACCAGCCCCGAGAAGTGAGTTCTTTAAAAATTCTCTTTTATTCATGTCTTTTCAATAAACAATTTCTATTTACGAAATATTTTCTTTTTTGATTCAAATACTCCTCCTGATTTGGTTAAACATTCCACTTAAAATATTGAGAAAAGCAATGGATATGCAACCTGCTGTTAAACCCATTTTTGGAATTATGAATATTACGCTTATCAATGCACCAAGTGCTGAACCCAGTAAATCTGAGCTGTAGTTAATTCCGGTTCGGTTGCCATAGTTTCCTTTTACCAAAAGTGATGCAATATTGAATTCATAACCAACCAATATTGAAAGAACAATAATTGGTAAATAAAATATTATCCGGGAAATGAAGCTTTCCTGTGGTAAGTATTTGAATATTATAATAAAGCAAAGAATTAATAATGATACCACTGCCAGAGAAAATTGAATCAGGGAGTACATTTTTCTTAAATTGTCACCTTTGGCTTTTATCTTTATCCTGCTTCCTATAGTCAATCCGGACATGAAAACAGCAAAGAACAAGGCTGTATCTAAATAGAGGCTTCCAAAATAAACCTGATAGGCCATCATCAGTATTAATTCAAGTGATGAAGCAGTGAACCCACCTGTAAAAAGGCCAAGGGGTACCGGTTTAAGTAAAAGAAAGAATAAAATGAACAATGTCAATGGAATTGCCATAAGGATATAATAGTTTGTTCCAAAGTAACTTAACCATACTGCTGTTTGTTGGCTAAATAAAACCGGGTTGAAATCTTTATTAATATCTGCTTCTTTATCAAGTTGATCAGTCAATATCCTGCTCCGCATATTTAACAAGCTGTCATTGATGTAATGCTCATTTACATAAATGGTTTCAATATCTTTTTCTTTTACAAGTTGTGTAATGTTATCCTGTAATTGTCTGTCAGAAGCAATGAAATAATTTTTCTCGTCAGTAATAAGCTGAATGTTTTTAAAATTTGTTTTTAAAGTTACCCATAATGAAGAATTCATTGAAAGTGCAGATAATCCTGCATAATTTGCTGTTGAAGGTAAACTTGTGCATATTATCGACTCTTCATTACAATGTTTCTTTATCAGGCAGAAAAATTCATTTGTATAAAAGCGGTTTATCCCCACAGTAGAGGGTGGAGGCAGATTGATTAATATTACATCGTACCTTATACTGTCAGAATACAACCATTTTCTGATGTCAGTTTCTATAAATTCAACTTTATCGTTCTGTTGTTTGTAGTTCGAGTATTTCTTCCATAATCTTAGTATCTCAGGATTAGTTTCTACACAGCTTAAGCTTTTAATATTGTATTTCAAAACCTCAGGAATCATTCCGGAAATTACTCCTGAAATCAGTAAAACCTTTTTGGGATTATTATGCTGAGGCATCACAAAATGAACTGACTCTTCATTGTTTATGTCATTCCCTGAATAAAACAATAAACTGTTGTTTTCAAATATATTTATTTGTTCTGCTTGTCTGGTGATAGTAACGTTGCTATAGGGAGTGCTTTTGCTGACAACAATTTCCTGATTTGGAAACAGTAATTTCCTTATATGCTTGCTTGGATTAAAAACAAAAATAACTAACGGTAATGTTAATCCGGTAACTATAAAAAGAAATTTCACGATCAGGGCTCTTTCAAGATAAAAGATTGAAAATACTATTATTGATATTCCTGAAATAATCCCTGTTATCTGATATGAATTGAAGTACTTACCAAGGATTAAACTAAAAATCAATCCCCCTAAAAGGCTCCCGGCTGATTCAGCTGAATAGGCTTTACTAATAAGGTTTATATCCTTTGAAATTGAAAGGTCAGCTGATAAATTAGTAAATATTATTCCTGAAAGAAAACATGAAGGGAAAAGTATTATTGCTGACAGAAGAGAGGATACAGTTACACTTATTATTATACCTTTTGGTATTGCCAGATATTTTAAAATATAAAGCAATGTAATGGTAATCAGTGGTATAATGGTAAGAATTATTAATAATAATGGATTTCTTCGTGATATTTTTTTCTTAAAGTTTATTTTGCCTGCAGTGAATGCCCCTAATCCAGTAATAAGTAACCAGTTGGTCATTACAATGCCAATAATCAGTTCATTACCATCCATTATACAAATGAATTCTCTGATAAAGATTATTTGAAATACCATTGTAATGGTACCCAGCAGGAAAAGTAAAGTTTTAATTTTAAGGGAAGAGGGAATATTCATTATTCTTCAGATAAAACATCTTCTTCACCGAAGACCAGTGCTTCGTATGTGTAAAGCTCAGCATCCTTCCAGCCAAACCATCCGATGCCTGCTTTATCTCTGGCACAATGCCCAAGGAATTCTTCTTTTGTCCAGCCTGTTTCTTTGGCTACTTGGGGCAGGAAAGTTCCACCCTGTCCGTCTTTTATGATGTATATGCCATGTTTCCCGATTTCAAACTCTTCGTCAGATTCTATCCTTTTTAGTGGTGTAAGAACTGAAATTTCAATGTTGATTTCTTTCAGCTCACTATATGAAACAGGATTAAATCTGGTGTCTTGAGTAGCAGCTGCTATGGCCATTTCAATAACAGTTTTGTATAAAGGTTCTTTTGTAATAAAACGACCAATGCATCCCCTTAGATTTCCTTTAATTTTAAGAGTGACAAATGCCCCGCATGATGATTTTAAAGCATCAGAATACTTAAATTCATCTTCCGGATAATATGCTTTATACTTCAGTTTTTTTTCCAGGGTATTACGTGCTGTTTTAAGAAGTGTGATCTTGTCATCCTTTGAAAGAGAAAAGCTTTCACTCATTTTAGTTTCTTTTTTTCGTGTAAATATAAAAGAATGATACCCGACAACTCTTGATTTATCTCCTATTACAGAAGCTCCGGAATTACTGTACTTAATATGATTGACTTTTATTTCGGGTTTGTCTTTTGTAATATGCAGAAGAGTTAAAACAGCACTCCAGCTGCAGCAGCTTGTTGATAAGCCATTTACGTCGAGCAAGTCATTTTTCCCCAGGGCACTGATAAATGCTTCAGGCGAATTTAATAATATTGATTCACCTGTTGCCTTATCAATTTTTAAAGCATCCTCATAGGAAGGATAATGTGAAAAATCGCTGCTGATAACGAAAAGGTTGTCTTCAGTAAAATAAGGTTCAAGGGCCAGGGCAATTTTTTTACAGATGTTTTCAGATTGAGCTCCAATGATAATAGGTACTATCTTAAACTTGTTTTTCAGCCTGTACTGAAGAAATGGTAATTGTACTTCAAGACTGTGCTCTTTGTTTTGTGCCCCCGGAAGATCTTCAATATAACTACACTCTTTAATTAGCTTCCCTGTTATTGTTGAATCGATTTCAATATTTCCAAGGGGAGTTTTGAATTCTCCCTTTTTAAATATTGAAGCTCCCTTGATATAAACCTGGTGACTTGTGCCAATTAAGAAAATTGTAGTATATTTTTTATCGGGATTCAAATATGAAAATCCGGATGCAGCAACCTCTCCTGAAAAGACATAACCTGCATGAGGGGCAATGATAGCAGCTATTTCATTTGGATTTATATCTTTTTTTCTTTCCTTTTCTCCTTCAGTTAAATATTTTTTGAGCTGTTCTTTTAATTGCTCAGGGTTTGAAGGGTAGAACGAACCGGCAACAGCTGGCTGTCGGATATATGCTTCATCTTTTTTCTGAGCCTTGCAAGAGAATGATATATTAAGTAGAAGTATCATAATCAAGGGTAATGCTAATGACTTAAAAAAATAATGAGCAGATGGTTTATTATTTTCCTTACGTTCAATAATAAATAGCCCTGATGATGAACTAAATTCATACATAATTTTTCAGACATATTTTTTTTTGAAAATAAAAGCAATCTGTTAATTACCTTCTTTCCCGGCTTTCAGCATATCCTGATAAGTTTTAAGCAACTGCCATTTACCTGCACTAGCAAGATGTGCTTGCTCAGGCCAGGTCTTGGGATCATGCATTTTATAGGTGCTTCCGCCGTCGACATCCAGTATTTCTCTTATTTCTTCAGGTGTTGTTTCCGATAGCTTCATCCAGGTATCAATGCCCCTGTCTTTAAGCATTGTGGCAATTTTTTCTCCAATACCTTCAACTATTGCAAGGTCATCTTCAACTATTTTTTTACCAAACACTATTTTCGCTTCTTCAGCATTGAAAGGAACTTTTCTGTTTTTATTGCATCTTGACTTGCAACACAGATAACCAATAACATACCCTAAAGCAGCTGCTATCAGCAACGCCAATAGTATGAACAATAAGTCTGATGTGAATCTGTCAGCCATAGTTATATTTTTATTTAATTATTGTTTCTGCTCTGCGGTTCATTAATCTGCCGGTTGCAGTATTGTTGTCAGCAACTGGAATAGCTGAACCTTTTGAATCAACTTCAATAATATCAGGATCTATTCCACCTTCAACAAGCTTTAGTTTCATAAACACAGCCCTTTCATTGCTCATTTCCTTGTTTATGAGATCATTGCCAGTGTTGTCTGAATGACCGATAACTAATAATTTCTTTTCAGGATTCTTGGAAAGATATTTTTCCAGTTCTGATATTTTCTTCAGCTCTACTTCCTTCAGCTGAGATTCAGTTGAAGCTATCATGAAATGAATTACTAATGTTTCGGGAACCGTCACTGCAGTTTCCGTTTCCACCGGTAAAGCTTCACTAAGTTCATTTGATTTGATGTTGTCTGAACTGCCACAACAGTCCTTCCTTATTACGCACACATACAAATATGTGCACCCGAGTATCCAAAGGGTAAGGATTATTGAAAAAATAGTGACACCGTTCTTCATATCGCTTAATTTTGTGATTTTCAATATAAAAAAACTCCACCTCTCAATGTCGCCGGTATATTACCTTTAAATTTATGAAATTTATTATTGAAAGCCTAATATTTTGTTTATAAAGATTATTAAATAGTTATAATCATTTTAATGTCTTTGTATAATAGCAAAAAAAAGAACCCTATAAGAGTTCTTTTTTTAAATTTTGATGAATGAATAAAGAAATTGAATTTCTTCAATAAAATTATTTCTGTAACATCATTTTGTTGCTAATAGTTGAATTGCCTTTTTTACCTGAAATGTTTAAAGTGTAAGTATAAATACCTGCAGCAAGTGCATTTCCTCTTGTATCAGTTGCAGTCCATTCATACATCTGTGCTCCTGAATTAAGCTTGCCAATATTTACACTGTTAACTTTTCTTCCGCTAATGTCATAAACATCCATTCTGACACTCGACATTTCGTCAAGATTGAATTTAATGGTTGTCATGTCATTGAAGGGGTTAGGGAAGTTTGAACATGTATTATTGCTGTTGGCAATTGTTCTTGCTGATGTGAGATCAGCTTTGTAAAGTTCTATACCTGTTCCTGTTGAAGAAAGGTTGCGGGTATATTGTTTGTCTTTAGCATTATTCCAGTGCTCATGGGTTCCAAGACTACCAAGAATGCTTCCATCCTGTTCAGGGTCATATTTAATTCCTGCCGGCCAGTTTGATGAACTGGCTGCCTGATGTAAATAATCATCAACACCTTTAAAGTGAGGATACGGACCTTTATTTCCTGTCATTGGAAGACCTTCAGTCGGATGATCTTCATCAAATTCTTCGTAAAGAAAATCGAAGCATACTGACTCCAAAGCAACAGGGTCGAAAGTTGTGAATAATGAAGATGTCCAGTCATTGTTGAAAGGAGCCATAGCGAACTTAACTGTTGGGTGTCCCCAGTTTACTGATGCCCAAAGGCCATCAACAACATAAAGTATTGTTTTGCCTCCTAAATCCTGATGCCCCATGATATCAACAAAGCAACGGTATACTCCGTAATCGCCGTTATCGTTGATTCCGTCAGTTTCTGCACAAGGAAGCGAAGGGTGCAAATGCCATGCACCGTTGGTATATTTTGATATTGAACCAAAGTGGTTTTTCTGCGCAATTGAAATACCTGCCCTGTGATGTTTCTTGAAAACAGGAATGTTAATCATATATGTAGCATCAACATATGTCTGTGGAAGAACATCTTCATAACTTCCATCACTGGCATAAAGAACCGGACTATCAGTTGATGGAACTTCTGTTCTGCCGGAACCTTTGCCCCAATATTCAACATCAGGAAACACAGCGTTTAATGGATCATAAGCATTTTTTCCCATATCATGACTCGGGTCGCCAATTCCAATGTTTGCCTGGGCAACTCCGGCAACGTTTACAAGCTGTTTTAAAATCGATAAACAAATCTGAGGGGAAGTATTTATGTTTCCTTCCTTAGGATAACTCCCTGCATCTCCGTTAAGATTGATTTTAATTACAATTTTTTCACCGGCAGTATAGCCTACATCACCTCTTCCATGGGTTTTATTGTAATAACGGAAAATCAAATTCCATGCTTCAGCGTCATTTGTTGCACCTGTAAGTTGTTGAATAGAAGAAGAAAGCATCTTGTCAACCACTGCCTGATTTGTATTTGTATTCATATACCACCAATCACCGCTTTTATTTTTACAGTTTTCATTGGTTGCATCAGGATTATGCGCCCAAACAACCCTGCCAGGGAAAATACCCTTTGCTTCACCAATCGGCTGATTTACAGGCTGAGGATCAGCAGCTTCAAAAGCAATAGCCTTTTCGCTGTTATTGTACACCATCCAAAATCCGGCAATCAAACCTAATGTAACAAATCCAATTGCAGCAAAGTATTTTGAACGTTTGAAATTATCTTTTGCTTTTTTAATTACTAAAGTAAATACACCTAATCCAAGTATATAAGAAACAAAAGAAGATGCTAATGGTGCAGCTGCTTTCATACAAGGATAAGTAGCACGACTTGGTTTGGGTATTACCCTGATTAAAAACCAAATAAGTGAACCTAAACCCACTACGATGAAAGTAATCCTGAACCAGAACTTTTTAATAAATTTTAAAACTGTCAATTTCATAGCTAATTTTCATTTAGAAATATTATGTTGTTAAGTAAGTTATTAAAAAAAACTTTCTAAAAGTAATGACATTTATTATAAAATCTACCCTTTTTGAAAGTTAAAAAGATGTTATAGTTTTTTTATTTCTAAAATGAAACATTTCTTTCATATATATACTCCTAAGTTTTAAATCGTTATGAGCTTGGTGTTAAGATAATAAAGACTATAAAATAAAGACAATTTTTTCTTTGTTGAGAAGAACCTGAATAGTATCACATACGTACCAAATAGGGGGTTTCTCCCATTATAAAGAGAGAAACCCCCTATTTGGTACGTATGTGGTAGGTAGTAAAATGAAACCTTTTATATTAACATTACGAAAAAGGAAATAACTTAATGACTAAAAACTATTTGTATGAAGAAAAAAATCGGGTTAATAGGATTTGGCAGAGCTGGTAAAGCTGTTGCTAATGTTATACTTCAGAATGAAGAATTCAGTCTTGAATGGATATACAGACAAAGAACATTACTTGAACACAGGAATGCTTCTGAATATTTGGGTATTGATTCAGATGATCCTGGAATTATTTTTTCATCTCAAATGTCAATTGAAGAAATAATAAAAAATCATCCTGTTGATATAATAGTAGATTTCTCCTCATCAACAGGTATTTACATATATAAAGATATTGCTGCCGAAAAAGGAATAATTGTAATTTCTGCTATTTCTCATTATAAAGAAGAAGAAAAGATAATTTTAAAACATTTATCTGAAAAAACTGTTACATTCTGGAGCCCAAATATAACTTTAGGAGTTAATTATCTTCTTTTTGTTGCTAAATTCCTGAAAAAGATTGCTCCCTGGGTAGATATTGAAATTATTGAGGAACATTTTAAAGGAAAAGAAGGTGTTTCAGGAACAGCAATAAAAATTGCTGAAACTCTGGATTTGAATTGTTCAGACATAAGTTCAGTCAGGGCAGGTGGTATAGTTGGACGACATGAAATTTTATTTGGATTTCCATACCAGACTGTACGCCTGATACATGAATCAATTTCAAGAGAATCGTTTGGGAACGGAGCTCTTTTTGTAGCTGAAAATCTTTTATATAAGAAGAAAGGACTATACAATTTTGAAGATTTATTGCTTCCATATTTTGCTACCTGAATGAAATTTTGTTAATTAGTTTATTGAAATAAACTGATTCTCTTAAATATGAAGACTTCTCTCTTTTACCGTAAACTTGTACATTATTTTGATCTTCAGCATCAACTGGATGATTTTGATGTTATTCACGAAAGTATTGTTAAAGATGTAGTATTCAAAGGTACAAACCTTTGGATATTGGTGTTTGCCATTATTATTGCAAGTGTTGGTTTGAACATGAACTCGACAGCAGTGATAATAGGTGCCATGCTAATTTCTCCCCTGATGGGACCTATAAATGGTATGGGATATAGTCTGGCGACTTATAATTTCGACCTTTTCAGAAAATCTATAAAGAACTTTTCCTTTGCTGTATTAGCAGGATTGGTTGCCTCTACCATGTATTTTATTGTAAGCCCTATTTCAACTGCTCATTCTGAACTTCTTGCAAGAACCAGCCCTACTATTTATGATGTTCTCATTGCTTTCTTTGGAGGAATGGCCGGGATTGTAGCCATTAGCAGCCGATTGAAAGGAAATGTTATTCCGGGTGTAGCAATTGCAACTGCTCTTATGCCTCCCTTGTGTACAGCAGGTTATGGACTTGCAACCGGACAAATGTCATTCTTTTTTGGTGCGATTTTCCTTTTTACAATAAACACTGTTTTTATTGCAATATCTTCAGTGGTAGTGTCTCAATTATTGAAATTCCCTATCAGAACAAACTTGCCGGCGAAGGAAAAGAAAAGAATCAACAGGATCATTTCTTTTGTAATCAGCTTGATTTTACTGCCCAGTATTTATTTCGGGTATTTGCTTGTTCAAAAAGAAAACTTTAATGACAGGGCAAACAGATATGTGTCCAATGTAAATTATATTGAAGGTAACTATTTGCTTGATAGTAAAATAGACAATGATAAGAAAATTATTACTTTAATCTATGGCGGACTCCCGATGAAGGATGAACAGCGTAATGAAATAGTTAAAAAATCGTTGGATTTTAAACTTAAAGGGTCTACAATCGATATTAAACAAGGAATAAATATTGGAGAACTTGACAAAAAAACTTCAGAGATTATGTTGATGAAAGATGAGTTGAATAAAATTTCACTTCAACTGAAGGAAAAAGAAAAACAACTTGATAGTATCAATGACACTAAGCGACTTGGCCGAACGTTGTTGAAGGAAATAAAAGCAATATATCCTCAGATATTGAGCTGCGGCTTTGCTGAGACTAGTGCTTATGATTCAAAATCTGATGTTTTTGATGATAAGAAAATTATAATATTCGGTCTGAGAACCAGTAATTTGAATTCTTCTGAGAAAAAGAAAATTGAAGATTGGCTGAGCACAAGACTTGAAAGCGATAATATTTCAGTTTATTATGAAAGGGCAGATTGATTTTAAATCCTCCGAACCTGATTATGGGAAATAATAAAATGCCAGTTATTATAAGAGAGATCAGCGAATCAGAGATTTACTTTCTTGATGATATGCTTTATCAGGCTATCTTTATTCCGGAAGGAATAAGAAAACTACCCAGAGAAATAATTTATAATCCGGAATTACATCACTACATAAAAGACTTTGGAAGAAGCGATGATTACTGCCTTGTTGCTGAATCAGATGGTGTTCTTATCGGGGCAATTTGGTCAAGAATATTTTCTCCTTATGCAAAAAGTTATGGCTGGGTGGATGAAAATACTCCGGAAATAAGTATGGCTGTTGATGAAAAATACAGGAACAACGGAGTGGGAGCTAAACTGCTTGAAGCCATGATTGAAAAACTTAAAGAGATTGGTTATGAGAAGGTTTCGTTAAGTGTAGATACTGTAAATTTTGCTTATTCGTTATATAAAAAGTTTGGGTTTGTTGATTATGAGCTGACGGATAAATCTTCTGTAATGATTAAAAAACTAAAATAACTAAATATGAAGATTTTTGTAATTGGTGGTACCGGACTGGTAGGCAGCTACTTGCTACCGGAACTAATTAAAAGGGGAGATGAAGTTTATGCTTTAACCCGCTCAGGAAGTAAAACTGAAAAATTGAATAACACAGGAGTTGTGCCCGTCGTTGGTGATATCAGGAAGCCGGAATCTTTTGTTTCAGTCTTGCCCGAAAAGCTTGATATGATTGTATTGCTGGCTATGCCTCAGGTGGTTCCGGGAAAGAGGATGACTAAAAAGAAAAAGGAAGAGTTGACTGAAGATACCAATGCTTTTTTCAGAAATTCAATGAATTTGGCTATTGAGTATGATATCCCAATAATTCTGCCGGGAGGAACAAGCTTTAAAACAACGGGTGATCAAATTGCTGATGAGACCTGGCCGGTATTAAGGGAAGGACTTGTTGAGATAGGTGCCGACACTGATGTGATGGTCAGTGAAGCTTTTAAAACAGGTAAACCAAAAGCTTCCCAGCTGATGTATGGTAAAATATACGGAAATGGAGGAATGTTTCTTTTTCAATATAATATGATTGAAAAGGGAAGGGGTGGTATAATTGGCAAGGGAGATAACTGTATTCCAAATATTTATGCAGGAGATATTGCTTCAGCAATTATAAAGATTATTGAAAAACAACCATGGGGGGAGAGATTTCTTATTTGCGATGACACTCCGGTAGCTCAAGCTGATTTTGTTACATATATGGCTGATATAATGGGCAAAAAGAAACCCGGGCATGTGCCTTTATTCATTCTTAAACTTGTGATTGGAAATGAATTTTTAAGCATCATTCAGATGAATTGTAAAGTATCTAATGAAAAGGCAAAAAGGATTTTAGGATGGAAGCCTGTTTTCCCGTCTTATAGAGAAGGACTAAAAGCTGTAGTTGAGGAAATAAAAGCATCTAAAAAATAGTTAAATTTATTATTTATTTTTGGTATGGATTTTGCCTTACATTACATAACTAAAAAATACTACAATGAAAAAGTTAATGTTTATATCGACCATCGTACTTTTTGGATTATTATTCAGCAGGTGTACGATTTATGATTACAGTACCTATCCTGTAAGCGAAAGTTACGAAAACCCATACTGGGCTCCCGATTACAATACCGGAACAAGATATTACTATCTTCCTGACATTGAAACATATTACGATCTGTCAAGCAGGGAATTTATATATCTGCAAAATGGTCATTGGAGCTACTCTCCGGTACTGCCTCCTTATTATTCTGATTTTTATCTTGACGACTGTTATGTAGTAGTAGTAAGCTATAATACTTATCAGCCATGGATGCATCATCAATATTACGTATCACATTATCCAAGATATTACTATCGTGATTATTACGACAGAAGCAATATCCCTTTTGTAAGAGGTTATAATGAAAACAGCCGCAGCGCTATTTACTGGAAAGAAAGTGAAAGGCATAGAGCCAGAGAATGGAACGATGAATACATTCATAAAGACAGAGGTTTCAAATATGGACAAGAAGATAAAAAGCAACAGGAACATTGGTATAATGAAGGGAACAAGCCATACAGAGATAATAATAAAAGCGATTACGGCAAAAATGAAAATCCTCCTGTTGAAAATAGAAACACAGGTACTAGAACTACCAATGTAGATGCTAATGACAGAGCACCTCAGCCTTATCAGGGCAATACCGGAAATGTTCCTGAAAAGTCGGTTGAAAACAAGAATGTTGAAAGGCCACAATCAGGGAGCACAGGTTCAAGGAGAACAGTAACTGATAACAATGATGACAAGGGTAAGGTAGTAACTCCTGCAACTCCTGCAGTACCTGCTGCAAATACTCAGCCTACAAATTATTACGGAAAGACTATAGGTCAGCCGGTTAAGGTAGAACGGAGAATGTCAGCACCGGCCGGGAATGTTTCAAAAAATGTAAGTCCTGCTAAACCGGCTGAACCTACACGTACGAGGACAACAAATTCAGGTGGAGGAACAACAACAGCACCGGCTAAGAGTGACAATACAAAAAGCAGCGTTAAAACTCCGGAAGTAAAGAGTCCTTCAAGAAGGCAATGAATAATTTTTAATATAACTTGTCATAATCTTTGATTTTCAAGATTATTGCTTTAACTTCTGATAAAATTTTGAAAGGATTTTATCAGAAGTTTTTTTTGGCAGAACTTGTTGGAAGGGATTTATCGTCATTGCGAACGAAGTGAAGCAATCTTTTCTTTTAGTGGACAGATTGCCACGCTGCGCTCGCAATGACGATACTTTCAACTGATTGCCATGCTAAGCTAGCAATGACGATATTTTGAATTTTTAAATCAAAACTTATGGGCATTAATGACATTATTATTTATATCATGCTCTTTTTCATGGTATTGGGAGCATTGGATAAAATATTCGGGAATAAATATAAGTTAGGAGAAAAATTTGATGAGGGTTTTATGGCAATGGGACCGCTGAGTATTGCAATGCTTGGTGTAGTTTCGATAGCCCCGGTACTTGCTGATGTATTTGGTAAATTTGTAGTTCCTGTTTATGTTTTTCTTGGAGCAGATCCGGCATTTATCAGGAAGAACATGGAGACCTTATTTCTTAATGCACGAAAGGCTTTATATTCAGGAATTGAGCCTTCGGTAATTAAGGGAAGTTGCATAAAACCTGTTTCAGTTTCTACAAATTCTTCAGACCGGGATGATTATCTTGCTCATCCAACAACGGGAGAAACGATTTCAGGAGAATGTATTGGTGAAATAATTAATCTGAATTCAAAATATAATTCAAAACCGAATATTCAGTTTGTTATTTCCGATGGTTTGAATGCTGATGCAGTTAGCGAACATTTGAAGCACATTTTGCCGCCGATAAGAAAACATCTTATGCGAAACGGGAAAAAGGTAAGCCCATTTGAAATAGTACTTAAAAACGGCCGTGTAAGGGCAGGATATCATATTGGGCGATTGCTTCGGCCTGAAATGACAGTACATTTTATTGGAGAACGCCGGGAACAGGTTTAAACCAGTTATCTGCCTACATAACTTACGGGGAAGATTTATCAGGTAACCTGATTTTTGATTCTGAAATGGACCATTCACAAACTTCAGCTGTTTGTGGCATTCACCCTAAAGGAAAACCTTATAAAGCAGCAATTGAGGAAATAATTTCAGTTGTTTTAAGAGGAATTGAGCAAAAGTGTACAGGAGTGAAACTTCAGTAATCTTACTTTTTTCTTTTTCGCCATATCTGCCAGCTGTTGTAAATATTTTGCCAGAGAACATATAATGCCGGAACTACTGAAGAAAGTGGAGACATATAAGTTTGGGCCATCCAGATAGCAAGAACAGTGTTTTTTTGGCCGGACGACTGACCCCCTGCAACACTATCACCATATCTTTTGCCAATTATGCGACCAAATGCAAATTGAATAAAGCATATTACGGCTGATGTAATTGCCATGTAAATGAGTAATTTAAGTGCAGAGTTACCCATTTGAAAGATGAAGTCAATTGTTCTGCCGACTACTATTGTCAGACTAGCTGACCAAAGATAAAATGATATGTTTTTGTGTTTTTTAAAAGTGTCAGAAACATTCGGCAAATACCTTTGAGTAACTATTGCCATTACTAAAGGAATGATTATCAGAGGAGCAACCTTCTTAAAAACAAGCCAGCTTGAATATAGAAAAGGGATATCGGATTGTGGGCCTGCCCATGAAAAATAAAGCGGAGAAACAAGAGTAACAGCAATATTGGAAAGCAAAATACTGGACACCATCGTATTGATATTTGCCCCAAGCATTGCTGCTATCACCGGTGCTGATGTTGCTGTAGGTGAAACCATTATTACCAGAACACCTTGTGCAATAGTCTCATCAAAAGGTTTAATGATATAATAAACACAAATACTTATGAGGATTTGAAAGATTAAAACCCAGATATGCAGCATTGAGATTCGGATTTTCTTTATATCTATACTGCACAAAGTGAAGTATAACATGAAGAATACTAGCCATGGAACAAGACTGCCTAATTTACCGAAGAAGCTATGGAACAGGAGTCCCAATAAAATTGCAATCGGTAAAACAAAATCCTTTAGTTTCTGAACCATTAATTTGGAAATAAATTAATATTCAAAAATATAAAAAGGGTTTAATTATTTCCTGTAAAAACATTTCTGATTACATTTGATAAGTAAACCTTAATAAACAAATAAATCCGGAATATGAATACTGAAAAAATAAGAATAGATCTTGAAGTAAAGCTTGAGGATGAACTTTACAAACTACTTGAAGGAGAGATTATTGAATCAGTCTTAAAGGAAGCTGATTTTGAACCTGAACAGAATATCTGGAAAAACATACTTGAAGGGCATAGCTTTAAGGTTACCCCTGAAATGGCACCTTCACTTTACAATTTATTTACTGATGTCAAGAATACACTTAAATATGAGAAGGAAATCGATTTCTATGTAACTAATGACCCTTCGCTTAATGCATTTGCTATTCCAAGAAGTATAGAAACAAACAACGATATAGTAAATGTCAATTCAGGGATGATATCAATGCTTGATAATGATGAGCTTAGGTTTGTAGTAGGCCATGAAATCGGGCATTTAATCAGCAGATATGCAAGAATAAATAAACTTTTGAATTTTGTTTTCCCGGAAGAAGTTGAGATGCCGCTTATTTTAAAACATAAGATTGACTTATGGATGAAGCTTTCAGAATTAACAGCCGACAGGTTTGGATATATTGCCAGCCCCAACCTGGAAAAATGTGTTTCAGCCTTCTTTAAAATGGCTTCAGGACTTGATACGGGAAGAATAAATTTTGATTATAAGGCATACCTTGTTGACAATGAAAAGATACTGGAATACTTTTCACACAACGAGTGTAATTTATTGTCACATCCGGTTAATCCATTAAGAATTAAGTCTATCGAATTGCTGAGTGCTTCAAAATTGTATAATCAGATTTCAACATATGCAGAAATTACTGATGATGAGGAGTTGAAGAAAAATATGGAAAAACTGGTTGAAGTATTGTTAACCCTAAGTTCATCTGAACTTGATTATCACAGAAAATATTTTCTGGCAACAGGGGGACTTATAATGGCTTCTATTGATAAGGAAATATCTGAAGGGGAAATGGAAACAATTGTAGAAAGCTTAAGCGGGTTTACTGTTTTCCCAAGAGAATTTCTGTCGGGAATAATTGCCGGGAAACAAATAAATGAGATATTTCAGAAATCGGTTGAGGAAATATTGAAGGGTAATCCTTTGGAAAGGAATGTTTTATTGCAATACCTTGTTAATCTGGCTATTTCAGACAATAAGATTTCCAATAATGAAATAGAGCAGATATATCAGATAGGAGAGAATTATTTTAGCATGTCGAAAAGGGAGATAGCACAGATTATTGCCGGAGTAATACAGGGAAGGTTTATGCCGAATCTTTACCTTTGAAGCTTATCTCACTGTATGATAAAGCTATATAATTCAATAGAAGAATATCATTTACCGTTGGCTTCAGCCAACAGATTAAAGCCTGAACTCTATCTATTCAGGAGACTAGCATTAATTCTGGTAGTCATTCTTTTCTCACTGATCCGTGTTTATTCACAAAAGCCTTTTGATTATACAGTTAGTACATCATCAGGAGAACTGAAAGTTACAGTATTAGGTCATTCTTCGGTAAAGCTTAATTGGGGAGAAACAGTAATATATGTTGATCCGTATCAAAAGACTTATGATTTTTCCCAATCAACGGCAGCAGATATTATTTTAATAACCCATCAGGATGACGACCATTTTGATTATAATGCCATCAATAAAATAAAAAGTGACTCAACTTTAATTGTTTATACTCAATCGTGTTTTGATAAAAAAGCCTTTTCAGGGACAGACACAATAATGGGAAACGGCGATTCGATATTTGTTTCAGGGATTGGTATTAATGCAGTTCCTGCATATAATATCGTTAATTCAAAGCATGTAAAAGGGGTAGGCAACGGCTATATTTTAACTTTTGGTGGCAAGAGGGTATATTTGGCAGGGGACACAGAGATAGTGCCTGAAATGGCAGAAATAAAGGATATAGCAATAGCTTTCTTTGGTTACAGCACATTAAACATGACCACAAGCATGTTTATTGAAGCAGCCAATATGATAAAACCTGAAATTGTTATTCCATATCATTACGACAATAAAGATATTTCAGGATTGATTAAAGAATTTGAAGATATGACAGATATTAAGATACTTACAGGAAGTGAAAACCATACAGGTAATTACGCTGTCCCTGAATTGTATGGGGAAAGTTATTTATTTCCCAATCCGGCAACAGACTTTTGTTTTGTTGTTTATAGACAAGAAGCTATTGGAACATTGAAAGTGTTTTCTTTGGATGGAAAACTAATTATGGAGAAAGAATTTGAACATGATATGCCTGTTGATATTTCCGGTTTAAAAAAAGGTTTATACATTGCGCTGGCAAAAACTGACAAGTTTAGCAAATCATTCAAACTAACAATTAACTAAACTAAACAACACGGTAATGGAAATATCCAATATCCATTTTAAATAATATAACGGGATAAAAATTGAAGAAATAAAATCAGTAAGTATTGAAATATTCGAAAGTCAGGATGCCCTTGATTTAATGGCTGATTGCTCATATATGGCTTATTCATTGTCTGGCTCAAAGAATATCCATTGAATAGCAGGAATTTGTTTCCTTAGAGCTGTTTCACATTTATTAATATCTTTAATAAGCTGATCTGCAGTATTTAAATTTTTCATCTTTACCTTAACGGAAACCATTATCCGGGAACCCAACTGAAGGGTGATCATGTTAAGGACAGATTCTATTTCAGGCTGTGATTCCAGAAACTTCAATATTTCATCACATGTTTCCTTGTCAGCGCTTCTGCCTATAAGAAGTCCTTTAATTTTAATAATAAGGAAAATTGAAACTATTATCAGTAACGCACCAATGCAAATACTTCCAATAGCATCAAAAACCGGGTTTCCTGTTATAACTGCAAGAAGAACTGAAATTAATGCAAAAGACAAACCTAAAAGGGCAGCAATATCTTCCCCAAAGACAACAACAAGTTCACTTTGATTACTTTCTGATAGCCATTTCAAAAGGCTTTTATCCGATTTAATCTTTTTTATCTGAGATATACAGCCAAAAAGGGAAGCACCTTCAAGAAACATGCTGATAACCAGAACAACTATTGCAATTACAGGTGATTTTAAACCTTCATGTGAACCAAGCTTGTGTACTCCTTCATATATTGAAAACAAACCCCCCATGCTAAACAGGATAAGTGCAACCATAAACGACCAGAAGAAGATTGCCTTTCCGTGTCCCAGCGGATGTTCTTCATCAGGCTTAACTTTTGAAGCTCTTAATCCTACAAACAATAAAATCTGATTGCCGCAATCAGCAAATGAATGTATAGATTCAGCAAGCATTGCTCCTGATCCTGTAATTATTGCTGCAACTGTTTTAGTGATAGCAATTCCAAAGTTTGCTGAAAGAGCAAAAATTATTGATTTTACTGAAGCGTTCTGATGAGACATTTTTTTTATAAATGTTATTTGTAGCTAATTCTGTTTTCTCCGCGGTAACTCCTGATAACTTTATTTTTTTTCAGGTATTCTATCATATTGTCGGCACTTGTTTTAAACTGTGATTGCCCGGCATCATTGTGATCATATTTATAAACAGCTGACATATAGCTGTTCATGGCTACATTATATGTCTTGTCAAGATTCAACAGGTCACCTTTTTCAGTTAGCAATGTAACATTTGCCAAATTACCATTCTTATCTTTTTCAACAATGGTCTTTATGCCTGAAACATACAATGGACTTTTATCGTCGATCGGGAAAGCTGCGAACATCAGGTTTCTGATTTCATGACCTGTGAGTTTGAAGAACACTATTTCATTTCCAAAGGGATCAAGACGAAGAACGTCAACTATTCTGATATTTCCTTTGGGAAGGTTGTCAATTCTTACGCCGCCGGGGTTTACCAATGTAATATCGATATCACCCGCTGATCTTAAAGCATCAGCCATCAGATAGCCTAATTCATCGTAGGAAGAAAAGTCATCTGTTGCCTGAGCAATGACAGTATTCATTTCAGGATTGTCGTTGTATTTATCAACCATTGCCTTAATAGAAGGCTTTTCGTCTCTTTTGCTTGTTATGCTGATAAGTTCTGATTCACGTTTTAAGGTTCCATCTTTCTTTAAAGAAAGCGTGGTAAGAGTTGCAAACTTTAATTTATTTCCTGCCTGAGTAATCATTACATTATTGAATACCTGATCTTTAGTAACTCTTGTATGAGAATGGCCTCCAATAATTAAGTCAACTGTACCGGAAGGCAATGATTCAGCAAGTTGAATATCTTCTTCAAAACCATAATGAGTAAGAAGAATGAAGATGTCACTCTTATCTTTCAGGTAGATATATTCTTTGGCGGTTTCTATTGGGGACTTGAAAATAATACCTTTAAGGTTATCCGGGTGACTATCGGGCAAGCCGTTTTGATTTAGCTGCAATAAACCAAGGAAAGCAATATTTAAACCGTTTTTTAAAGTGATAATTTTATAAGGTTTGATATTTAATCCCATTGAATCGGGAGCAATAAAATTAGAGCTGATAAAGTCAAACTTTGCTTTATTAATAAGGTTTCTGAATCCCTTTATTTTTGCATCAAACTCATGGTTTCCTACAGCAGAAAGGTTAAATCCCACTTCATTCATAAGCTCAATCATAGGTAAGCCTTTTTCAACATACCTGTCGTTAATGGGGTTTCCCGTTTGATTATCACCGGCAGCAACAAGAAGGAGGTCAGGATAAATATTTCTTAGGCTATCAATTAAAGTTGCAAATTTTGGGAAGTTATCTATGACAGCATGCATATCGTTAACAGAAAGAATAACAGCCTGCTTTTCTTCATCTTTATTTGCAGCATTGGCTTTGACACTACTGCAACTACTAACAGAAAGTGTAATCGCCGCTGCTAAAAGTAATACTTTAGTAAAATTAAAAAATCCTTTTTTCTTTTCTTTGATTAACAGCTTATTGCCTTCGGATAATTCACCATCTGAATCAACTATGTTTCCGTAGCTGTCTTCAATTACCGGAAATGACTTCGGCAACTTCTTTTTGATTTCACTATAATATCTGATAACTGCATCTTTGACTTTTGCTCCGTTGTGGATTTCAATGGAAAGGTTGTTGACAATAATTTTCATAGTATTAGGGTATTGAATTTCAATTTTCATATTCAGCTTAAAAATAAGACAAAATAATTTTAAATTGAAAATTAAAATTCAACATGTTTATGATTTCCTAAATACCTATGGAGAAATCTTATCAATAGATTAAGAAAAAATAAAGATGGAATATTATCCCCTTATCATTGTCAGCAGCATTTTAAATCTTTCGACGGCCTGAAGAGCATGAGAAATATTAGCA
>JAGODU010000235.1 GCA_017998095.1 Prolixibacteraceae bacterium
TTTTAAATCTCTGTTTATGAATAAGTTAGTCATAGTTCGGACAAATTTTAAGTTGAACTTTAAATCTGTCCGCAAATATAAAAAATATAAATTCCAAACAAATTATAAAATGGAAAGACGTTCAAACCAAAAAAAACAATGCCAAAACTTCGGAATTTTCTCCGGGGTTTTGGCATTTAGAACAAGGGAACAGTGAGCGGCTGTAGCTTGACTTCATCATAATTTGACCGGCAAATGCCGGTATACACCAAATTTATTTTTGAGTTTTGCCGGTGAGCACCGAATTTTTGATGAATGTGTCGGAATACGGATGCGGTTGCGTTGGCAGCTGCGTTGCCATTATTTTTTTTGATTTCCGACAAAGTTTACAGGAGGTAGAATTATTGGTCCTAAACCTGCTTTCAAAGAGAGACCGGAAATGTGTTCCCGTATATAGGGGAAAATGATAGCTGCACCATTCACTCTCCCAAATAAATCATAATCTTTCAATTCACTTTCTCCGACACATTCAAAAACACCCACCATCTTTACCAAAAATGAGAATTGCTCAGCATCATTATAATTTTGAACGACAGTAACTGTTTCTGCTACGGATATCACATTGCCTTGAACACCAACTTCGGTATTAATATTCATGTCCATTTTCAAACCTGGCAATGCATCATCGAAATTCACATTGTTTATGCGTTTGAAATTACTCTCAAGCAAAAGCAAATTTTTTATTCTGTATCCTGACTCCATATTATCAGTATCGCTCATATTATGCTGCTTTTAAAATGTTATCACCATCACATGAATTGGGACTGTCAAAACTATTGAATTTATAATTTATTCTTAATTCATAGAATGGTATGTCTGAGAATGGTATATCAAAACATTTATTTACAGAGGTGACAATATTTGTATTAATAATATTTGTAGTTTCTTTTGACGATGTGATTGGAGCATATTCCAATCCTTCCAAAACAAGTTCGGGAGTTGATATCTCTACCAATGCATCATCGGATATAAAACAAATATTTTCAGATGGAAATAGGGTAACAAAACGCTTGTAGAAATCATCCTCCCATTGGATATAATCAGTGTCTAAATGATATATATCATTAGGTAGCACTTCAACGATATGCACTAATGCGTTTGTGTCGTATTCATAACGAATACGTGTTTTTGAGAAATGTTTGATAAATGCATTTAATGCATCATGTATGTAATTCTTTGCTTCCATAATCAGTATTTTTTCAAAATGGACAACAGCTCTAAAGACAAGTCCATTGATTTTCTACTTTTACTACTATCGAATGTAGTGTCACTGTAATCGGCGTCAATACGAAGCTTTTTAAGCTGAGGGATGTCATTTCTTAAATCGCGAGCATCTTTTTTTGAGTTTTTATATTTCGAATTAGAGATGTACTTTACTACCTCATTCAATAAGTATTCATGTGATCCCATCCTCGATTGGCTTGTGTTTGAATCAAGTTCAACTTGAGTCCTCTCCATCGAATATAGCCAAATATACTTCAAAATCTGATAACAACTATAATACGCAGCATGAGCGACTGCATTATATAAGCAATTATTATGCAGCAACTGTGCTGCTGCTACAAGCATTTCTGACTTATTTTGCAGTGGAGTGCTCTGCATCTATTGTGGCGATTTCTTGTGTTTCCGCGCAAAAGTATAAAATATTTAGATAGTAATCTTGTTTTTTAAAAGGTTTTGAACAGGATCAGTGAAAAGAATGGAATTTGCTGCACGGTTGTTACCGAAAACGCCACACTCGTGGGTACCGAAAATGTTGCATTCTCAGTTACCGGCTATAATACTCAATCCTTCTGAAAGATATCCCGAGTATAGACCTTATGGGCGACGTCGTCCAGACAAGGGTCGTAGCGGTTTGCGATGATGGAATTGGATCGTTTCTTGAACTCATCGAGATTATTTACCACTTTACTGCCGAAGAACGATGTTCCGTCTTCGAGTGCGGGCTCATAGACGATGACATTGGCGCCTTTGGCCTTGACGCGCTTCATGACGCCCTGGATAGCGCTCTGACGGAAGTTGTCGGAACTGCTTTTCATGGTGAGGCGGAATACGCCCACCGTTACGGGTTCCTTGCTTCCATCGTACTGGTTGTCGGTACTGTAGTCGTACCAACCTGCCTTGCGCAACACCTCATCGGCAATGAAGTCCTTACGGGTGCGGTTACTCTCTACAATGGCAGTCATCATATTTTGAGGCACATCGGCATAGTTGGCCAGCAATTGTTTAGTGTCTTTAGGCAAACAGTAACCGCCATAGCCGAAACTGGGGTTATTATAATGAGTACCGATTCTCGGATCAAGGCCTACACCCAAAATAATTGCCCGGCTGTCCAAGCCCTTCATCTCGGCGTAAGTATCGAGCTCATTGAAATAAGAAACACGCAGAGCCAGGTAGGTGTTCGCAAACAGTTTCACGGCCTCTGCCTCCTTGATGCCCATAAACAGAGTATCAATGTTCTCCTTCAAAGCGCCCTCCCGCAGCAGTGCCGCAAAAGCCCTGGCATACTCCTCTGCCTTAGGATTTCCGATAGCCTCAATAGCAGCGTTTTCCTCTTCCCACTTCCTGTCCTTGTTTGGCATAATCTTAGGAAAGCCTACAATAATACGGCTCGGATAGAGGTTGTCGTAGAGCGCCTTACTCTCGCGAAGAAACTCAGGCGAGAACAGCAAATTGAACTTTTTGCCCTTCAAAGCAGGATCGGTCAAAAACTTGAGCGAATACTTCACATACAGCGAGTGGCAATACCCCACAGGAATGGTACTTTTAATCACCATTACCGCATCCGGGTTCACACTCAACACGAGGTCGATAACATCCTCAATATGGTGGGTATCGAAAAAATTCTTTTGAGGATCGTAGTTCGTCGGAACCGCAATCACCACAAAGTCCGCCTCCCGGTACGCCGACTCACCATCGAGAGTTGCCCGAAGATGGAGTTGCTTTTCGGCAAGGTACTTCTCGATATACTCATCCTGAATAGGAGAAATCCCATCATTCAGTTTTTTCACCTTTTCCGGCACCACATCAACCGCTGTCACACGATGATGCTGCGCAAGCAGTATTGCGATGGATAGTCCTACGTAACCTGTGCCGGCTACGGCTATTTTGGGGTTTTTAAAATCTTGCATAAGGGGTGGTGGGTTGTGTTGGTTGAGATTTTTTCGTAAAAAAGTTGTCTATGGTGTAATCTTGACTTGTAGATGTTTTAATGATTTTAGTAGCTTCTTTAATTTAGGAGGAATAAAAGTATAAAATATATAATGGGTCTCTTTAAAAATTTTCATCACTTTTATTGCTTCTTTGAGATAGCTAAAAGTTTTTTTTAATGATATGTTTTCAGGTCTATTGAACAAATAATAGTGAAATAAATTGCATGCCACATGAAACTTCTTGTACCTCGTAAACTCATCTTTATTAGCGTCATAAAGTTCACTGTAAATATTATAAGCAATATTCATCTTCACTTCCTCATGTTTCATGCTATTTACACCTCCCTGATGTATCCTATAAACACCTAATACCTCGGTAAAATAAAAACCTTTCCCTGTTTTCAGCAAATGATAAAATAAGTGAGTATCTCTTCTATACTTATACTTACTTAAGTTTTTCACCAATACTTCTCTATTGTTAACAAAAACAGCTGTTAGTGTTTTTGTTAACCATTTGAATTTGGCGTTGTCAGGACACAATGTATAACCATTACTACTATTATTTAGGTTTATTTTCTTTGATGTAATAACAACTCTTTTCTTTTCATTGGTATAAACATTTATAGACTCAAATCCTCCTACACATAAAGAATACTCTGGATTCGCCTCCAAAAAATCCACTTGCTTTTGCAATTTTAAAGGGTCCGTCCAATAATCATCGCCTTCGCAAAGAGCTATGTATTTTCCTTTTGCCCTTGGAAATTGATAAGTCATAGATATGCCTATACCTTGTGAATACTGATTTTCTGATTGATAAATCGGTTTAATAATATTAGGATATTTTGCCTCATATTCCCTAATTATATTTGCCGTATTGTCAGTTGAAGCGTCATCATGGAGAAGAATTTCAACTGGGAATGTGGTTTTTTGCATTAAAAAGCCCTCGATACATTCTCTTATAAATGGCTCATGGTTGTAGGTAATTGAACAAATACTTACAAGAGGCAAAATCCCCTCTGGCCAAACTTGCTCTGATATTGGAATAGGCTCCATTAATGGAATATAGGTATGTTTTTGTTCTGTCATATATTTTAAGCATTCTATAAAAGCATTTTCTATTGATTTTTGAGAGCATAATCTATGATATTAAAATACACGGGCTTATGGTGTCTGCGTTCTCGAGCATTGAACTGATTCGAATGCCAGTTGATACATAAAACGCCTTTGTGCTTTTTAACTACATCAATAACCTCTTTCGCATCTTCAAAATGTTCTTTAGGAGACCATCCATTACGCAAAGCCACCGAGTCCATCAAATAAAAGGGGTATTCTACTAAGTCTAACACTTGTCGATGATAAATGTCAAATACACGAAATGGGAAACAGACTCCACATCGAAATCCGTTACGATGTTGATAACCCAGTCCACTATCAAATTTCAGATGCTTATTCCACTGCCTGAATGTTGTCATATTATAATATAAGCCGTGGTTTCTGCCACCTTGTACTTGTTCTCCAGCAACTGACCGAAGTCTTTCTAGTTCCACTTCATATTGCTTGTCGTTATTAAACGTGGTTTCTGACGGATGAAATCCAATAATATGATGCCGATTGATAATATGCCTTATAGTAGATGAAATACGGTCTTCTTCTACGGCATAGGTATAACCATGTTCTCCTTGATTACATGCCTTGAAATAGAATTCATTTTTCAGATTATGCTTATCGCTGAAATCCATGAGTTCATCAAACGGCATAAAGGGTTCGATTCTAAAAAATTTATATCTCACGACATTATTCAATGTCTTCCAAGCTTTTTTATACTGTTTTTGCTTAAAAGCCAAAGGAATCAGATTCTTTGCCAACTCTCCCCACGATGACACATAGCACCTGTCCACATCATGCGTTAACTTAATCTGAAATACCTTATTTGCGTTTACAGTCATATGATTTTGGCGAAAGATTTTCTCAATCCACACAAGATATTCGTTGATAATTGCCCTTTTGTCATATCCATTTTTAACACATAAAAGTTCCTTTTCCGAACACTTACCCTTATTTTCCCTTCCCAACAAAAATTCTTCCCATCGTGTAAGCATGAAAAAAGCAGAGGCAAAAATATCAATCCCACATACTATCTTGTGATCATCCTCATAAAATGTATCTTCTCCGAAAATAATAGGAAGACCATTCAACGCAGGATGCATTGCAATTTCAATGCGAATAGGTAAGTTGTCTATAGAAAGATACGACAAAGCATCTTTGTACTTTGAAAAAAACGCGTCTTTAATAATAAAGCTCTTATTCGGGAGATTCAGCACATAGTCTGACTCCCGTTCATCAATTTCAATAGTGAAAGGAATACTTAGAAAGTCACCCAGCAATTGCTGGATAATATAGATC
>JAGODU010000236.1 GCA_017998095.1 Prolixibacteraceae bacterium
AGTCTCTTATGAACTTAGGAAAGTCTGCCGGCAAACAAACAGCATCGGATTCCGGTCTTATCGGATTATTTAAAGAAATATGGGGTCAAAGTTCAGTAGGGGAGAAGGCTGTTTATATAGGTGTAGGTTCAGCGGTGGGATTGGCAGTAATGAATCAATTGGTTGAAACAATATATGATAGTAAGAAAGCAAATGCCGAAGAAGGAGAGCCAACAGATGCCTCATTTAAAGTTAAAGCCAAAGGTCAAGAATTAGTGGTTGGTAAAAATGATAATGGAAACTATTTAAAAGCAAATCTGAATTTGGAGGTTACTGAGATTGGTATAAAACCTACAAAAGATGATACTTCGGAAGATTTAATATTAACAGCAGGAGTTAATATCTCTAATGATGAGAAGAAAGTTTCATTCGAGGCAAGGAAAAGCGTAGTAATAAACGAAAATTTCTCATTATTCGGGAAGGTTAAAACAACAATATTTTTTGACAAAAAAAATAATAATAATGGCAGTCTTTCTGTAACAGGGGGCTCAAATTTTAATTTTGGTGGTACTACCTGGGAAACGGGCTATACAGAGACGCGAACAGACCAAGGAAACAATAAGGATAAGCATTATTTCTTTTTTAAGGGAACTGTTCCTCTTAAATTCGGAAAATAGGAGAAATTAAAATGAAGAAGATATTTACAATAGGATTGATGCTATCTCAACTACTAATGTGCAGTCACGCTTTGATTAGTAAAGATAGTTTAACTAACAAGGACGGAATTGAAAAAAAAGAATATGTGGGCATGTATGCTGGAAAATATGAAGGAGAAGTGTTAAATGGAAAAGCCCACGGAAAAGGAAAAGTGACTACCAATCGCGGAGATGTTTTTGAAGGAACATTTGTAAACGGTGATGGAGAGGGTTTCTTTATTGTAAAGTACATAGAGGGTGATAGATTTGAGGGTAAGTTCACTAAAGGGGTTGCGGAAGGAAAAGGAAAGTACTTCTGGCCTGAAGGAGACAGGTATGAAGGAGAATATAAAGACGGTAAAAAAAATGGTTATGGAATATTTTATTATGCTAATGGTGCTAGGTATGAAGGGGAATTTAAAGAAGGATTAAAGCATGGAAAGGGAAAGTATTTTTATGAAAATGGAGAATATTATGAAGGAGAGTTTCATAAAGATCAAAAGTGCGGTAAGGGGGTGTATATCTGGCCTAGCGGAAGTAAATATATTGGAGAATATAAGAATGGCAAATGGCATGGTTTGGGAACAAAGTACGATCCGAATGGTGCATATTTTACGGGAGAATTTGTAAACGGGAAACCTCATGGATACGGTAGAGTTTTCGATAAAGATGGAAAGCTTATAACAAAAGGTGTTTGGGAAAACGGCGCATATAAAGGCAAATAAAAATAAGGAAAAACCGACATGGCAAAAGACAAAGAAGACAAGTTGAAAGCAAACGAAGTAAATATACCGGAAGTATACGGGAATGTAGCAAACATAAGTTACAGCCCTTACGAGATGGAAATGACGCTAGGTTTAATAAGCAGTAATTATGAAGGCATCAAGCCTGTGGTGAATGTGAGAATGAGTCCGCTCTCCTCTCCTATGTAAATTATTTATATTCTCAGCGAACTTCCTGTCCGCTTCGAACTCAATATAGAGTTAATTGTTCGCACCATTCTCCGAGGAAAATGTTGCGTTCTCCTGCTGGGAGCTGAAGCTCCCCTCGCAGGCAATGTTTCTACATCCTGTAGAAACTGGCAAAGATATTATTGATAAACGTAGAGAAGTATGAACAGCAGATAATGAAGCTGGACATGAAGAAGCAGTAATTTAACCGGCGCCGAAAGGCGCCGGTTGTAGTATAAGAAGATCATTGAAAACACGGGAAAGCTGAAATAGAAAAAGCTGAGTGAATAGGAAAAGAATTTAAACTATTCGGCGAAGCCGAATACAATATAAGCGCAGACTATCGCAGACATTACGAAGTAATGCGCGATAGTTCTGTCGCGACAAAAAGCCGGGTAGGGATTTCAAAAGGGACAGGGCTGGCGACTGAAGCCCTGTCCCTTTTGATCTTATCGCATGAGACCATGCGAAACCGGATTACAAAGGCGAAGCCTTTGATTGTTTTGCATGACACCATGCAAATAACGGATACCAAAGGCGAAGCCTTTGAAAGTATGCCTGACTCTCAGGAGAATTTATTGTTGAAATCAGTTTATTATTTTTATTCTCAGCGAACTTCCTATTCGCTTCGAATGAGACTTTAAATTGATTTAACGCACCAATCTATGAGGTAACGCTTGCGTTTTCCCGCTATGGTCTTCGACCATCTCGCGGGCAATGTTTCCGCCTCCGTGCGGAAACTGCGTGAGGGATTGCGCGGAAAGGCGGAACGCCTTGAAGCAAAAGCCCGACCGTGCGTGGACGGTCAGAGAGTAGTGAGAAAGAAAAGAGGCACGGGCACGCCCGGATTAAAAATATATTTCATATTTTGATATAATTAGTTGCAAGTTCTGAAGCGTAATAAAAAATATGTAACAAATGTCTTTGAACTGTTACTAAAAAAATACTAACAAAAAATTATAAAAACGGGGAGTGTTATGAAGGGTTTCTTTTTGCCTAATCGAAAAATATTTTCATGTCTAATTGTTTTTTCAGTTTTAATTTCTAACGCATGTGGCGGAGGAGGCGGCGGAGGCGGTGATGATGACGGCGGAAATCCTCCTGATAAAACTGCTCCGGTAATAATTTCAACGAATCCTGTTTCAGGAGCAGTTAATGTTCCATCAAACACTTCAGTTACGGTGACTTTTGATGAAATGATTCTTGAAAGTTCAGTCTCTTCGGACTGTGTCGCTGTTTCAGATGGTTCAAATGATTTAGACGGAAGTATCGCATTGTCTGATGACAAAAAAACGATAACTTTTACACCTTCCGGTGATATGGATTTTGATACAAGTTATACCGTGGAAATCGAAGCAGGCATTTCCGATCTTGCAGGCAATAAACTTGTTTCGAATAGTAATAATATTTTTTCTTTTACAACCGGATCTGCTCCGGATAATACTCCTCCTTCAGTTACAGTAAGTCCAGTTGATAACGCTTCAGGAGTTTCCGTAGGCACAGATATTCTTCTGACTTTTAATGAAGCGATGATGGTATCAACAATAAATTCCACTAATATCAAACTATTGAAAAACGGAGTCGAAGTTCCTTCTGCAATAACATATGATTCCGGAGTATTTGCTGCTAAAATTAATCCTTCAAGCGATATGGATTTTCTTCAGTCATATACTATAAGTGTTTCAACCGGTATTTCGGACATGGCAGGAAACCATCCGGTTTCGAATTTTTCATCCGTATTTAAAACTGCGGTAGATACTACGCCGCTTACTCTGAGTTCTCATGTTCCTGCTTCAAACGCGGTAAATGTTGCAAAAGGCTCAAATATCACGGCAACTTTTTCAAAACGAATCGACCCCGCAACCGTTATTTCATCGAATGTATACATTGTTAAGACCTCTGACGCATCTCCAGTTTCTGCTGAGTTAACTTATGATGATTCGACAAAAACAATTACGATTGATCCTGTGTCTGATTTAGAAGCAGAATCTACTCAATATACTGTTACTGTAAATACGGGAATAAAAGGTATTTCCGGTAATCTTCTTTCTTCTTCAGTTAGCTGGAATTTTAAAACAACTGATACAACCGGTCCGATTGTAAGTTCAACATCTCCAGTTAACATGGCAACAAATGTTTCTGTTTCAAACGGATTTTCAATCACATTCAGCGAACCTATCAATACGGCAACAATTACTTCATCGAATATTTCGGTTAAAGATTCTTTAAATAATTCTGTTGCCGGAACCTTTGCCTACGACAGCTCTACTATGACAGCGACATGGAAGCCTTCCTATAATCTTAACTATCAAACAGAATATACGGTTTCAATAGGTACAGGTATTAAAGATGTAACCGGAAATTCTATGAATTCGGCGTCATCATTTTCATTTAATACAAAAGAAAGATGCTGGACGATTATGTATTACGGTGATGCCGATTGCAATCTGGAAGCTGCAATAATGAATGACATAGCAGAAATGAAGAGCGGATATGTTAACGATCAGGGGCTTGATCTGGTAACACTTGTTGACAGACATCCTTATTCAACTTTGGCAAATGGATATAGTGCGGATTCAACAACTCTTGGTGCAAATTTTGCAGATACAAGATTGTTTCGCATAACTAACGGAAAAGCAGAACGTATCGGCGGTTCTTCACAGATGCCTTCCATTACGACAACATCATCATATGAAGTGAATATGGGAGATGCGGAAACACTTAAAAGCTTTATCGAATTTTGTAAGGCTAATTATCCTGCAAAAAATTATGCGCTTATATTGTCAAATCACGGCGGCGGAGCTAAAAGTGCAGGAAAGTCTAAATCTTATAAAGAAATTGCAAATTCTAAAAAGATTAAAAGCGGAATTTCAAAAGAAATCTGTTATGATGAAACCAGTTCGGATGATTTCATCCATACAGCAGAAATTTCGGATGTTTTAACTTCAGCTGAGTCTGTGAATCTTTTCGGCCTTGATGCTTGTTTGATGTCTTCTGTTGAGTTTGCTTATCAGTTCCGCGATCATACTTCAAATACAGGTTTTAAGGCTTCAATTATGGTTGCATCTGCTCCTTTAGAATGGGATTCCGGATGGGCATATAATAAAATATTGACAAGACTTAAATCGGGCGTCGGAAATAATGGAGAGAGCGATACTCTTGTCGGGGGGAATGAACTTTATTATGATCCGGCGACACTTACGGCTTCTCAGCTAGGAGGAGTCATTGTAGAAGAACAATATGATTCGACTTGGACCAATACAAGTCAGTCCTTGACCTGCATTGATATGTCAAAAGTTTATGAAGTCAAAACTAAAATGGATGCATTATCTGTTAAATTCGCCGCGGACAGTTCTTCAAAAAGTAAAGTTGAAACTTTGCGCAGAGTTGATAATACGGCAAAGCTTCTTCATTATTTTGATGATACTTTGCTTGAAAATGTTTCAGGTGCGTATGGATATGCCGGATATACTGATTGGTTAGATTATCCTTTCTTTGACATTTATAATTTGTCAGATGCGATATTGTTAAGCTCGAGTTTCACAAATGATTTGAGAGTAAGTGCCGTAAGTCTTAATACTGCTGTAAGTAATATGGTTCTGTATTCATTCGGGAATGATGACTTTGCGGATTTTGTTCCAAATTCAAGCGGTGTTCATATCTTTTTTCCTTATGGAGATGATTTTTTCTTCAAAGACTCAGACGGAAATGGCTCGCATGATATGGCAGCACCTCATTGGTTTTTCCAGGATTGGTATAATGCTCTTGATGTTTCTTCAATGTATACAAAAGCACCTCTTGGTAAATTGTCATGGTGTATTGACGGCAGAAACACCGCGGTAAATGCTGTAGGTAACTGGTTTGAACTATTGGACAGCTGGTATGATCTTTCAAATGATGCCGACGGCGGAATGAATTATTATCAATGGTAATTTTAAAAGGCGCTCAATTGAGCGCCTTTTT
>JAGODU010000042.1 GCA_017998095.1 Prolixibacteraceae bacterium
ATGTGTCACCACTTGCCAATAATGATATACCTGATTTGATATATTTTTTAGGCTGCGATACTGACCCATTACCGCTATCATTGATGACAGTCCCATCTACATAGTATGTGGCAGCATAACAGAAATAAAAAGAAATAAGAATTAATAAGATCGTCATCAATGCTATTTTTATCTTCATATTAAACTCACTTACTGCCATCGATTTTTTATATGATTATTTAATCTCCTAATAGAATATAGCATATAAGCCTTTAATTGTCAACGTTGTTTTGAATTTTATTTAACGCTATATTTAACAATACAACTTATTTACTATCAATATATTAAGGTACTTGCAATAAATCTAGAATTATATTTTATTAAATATAAGTTACTTTGATAAGACTTTTCTTGCATACCAAACGATAGGTTTCAATATACCACGAATTATATATTTCACATACCGTCTTTTAGCTATGTAGGAGGCAATTGGTGGGCTGTATTTATAGTAGAATTGCACAAAATTATGACCGTATGTGTTCGTTAACAGTTTTTTTGTTCTAAATTCACGGAGTATAATCACTTCATTGGATATTGGAGAGTCATATGAAGCAGTTGCAATAAAACAACCTCCACCGTCACCGCCAGATCCGTCACTTCTCTCTATGGAATCTGTGGTTATATTTAGCCCATACATGTCTGCTGGAATTATGTTTCCCAAGTATTGCCATATGTATTTTGTTAATGTCTGACCATCAGCGCAAAAACCTCTAGCTCCATCTACGCCATGTAAATTATAAACACGCATCTTCTCCTGAATCTTATCTTCGTTCGGAAATGGCCAAAGAGGATTGCCAGTATCCGAATTCCATCCAGTCTCTCCATAGAGAGTTCCGTCTACCCCTATTTTATTTAGAATGGTCGGGCCAACTTGACCACCCGACTCACCTGCGGTTTTTAAATAGGAACTTGCTTCTATACGTAATGGGAACAACAACCCACTTGTCAGCGGATTGCGATTAGTTACCTCTCCAGTATTAGGTCCAGTTGAACCTACAAAATCCCCACTAGTGTTGTCATATAAAACATTATAGGTATGACTGCCATCTACATTATTAAACCCAGCCGCATTGTTAAAAATGATGTTGTTCTTACAGCTTTGTAAATTCGTTGTCCCCGATTCATAAATTCCGTCAGACGCGCTTCCAGAGAAAATGGAGTTCTGAATATTAATAGTACTCGAATCTCTTCCCCAAAATGCTCTTGCACTATTGCTAGCCATAATGACAACTAGATTGTTCAAAGTCACATTCGTGGGTCCTTCTTCAAAGAAACAACCATTGTTTTCTTCATTAACCGCCAAGCTTCCGTTTACTGAATAATTCGATCCTCCGTTAGCTATATAAAAAGATCCTATAGAAAATCCAGGAGGATTGGGATCACCGGCATAAACATAGCGATGGTCTATTGAAATACAGTTTTGATAATAATTACTGTCTGATGCATAAGAAACAAAAGAACCATGATTATTACCACCAATATACCAATAATGAGCATCCCTCCTAGCAACGCATCGTCTATAAACATTGTATTGGCAATTCGTATATCCGCCGTCAGCTTTAGCTACAAAAGCATAAGCGCCACGGCCCCATGTAAAACAATCTTCAAAAAGAGAATACTTGCAATTAGTAAGCCTAAAATGCCAATTGTATGTCTCTTCAGAAGCACATTTAATAATCTTAATATGATCAGAGTATGTTATTACAACGTTACTCGCAACAGTAGCCCCTCCTCCATTACGAATATGCAAATTTTCAAACCTTACGTAAGAAAGCTGATCAACATATATCGGAACGTATAAATCTTCCCCATCCAAAACAGCACCTAAATAATTTTCAGCCTTTATTGTCGTATAATTGGCAGCTGTCCCATCGGGAATCCCGTTAGTCCACTCCCAGTTAGAATTATTGCACATCATATTGTTAATGCCTGTATACACACCGTCCTTAATAATCAATGTGTCACCACTTGCCAATAATGATATACCTGATTTGATATATTTTTTAGGCTGCGATACTGACCCATTACCGCTATCATTGATGACAGTCCCATCTACATAGTATGTGGCAGCGAAAAGAAGCGATGAAGGGAAGAGAAAAAGGACAAATATAGCATACACAAAATTAGTCTTTTTCAAAAAATGCCTTTCGTGTTTTATGATATTTTTTCACCCACCATCCGTAACAAATCTCCGCTAATTACATTCCACTGATATCTATCTCTGACTACTAAAAACCCCTTTTCTATTATCGGATGTAACAAATCTTTGTTTAGTAAAATATACTCTACTTGCCTTACTAAATCGTCAATCGTATCCGCATAGAATAAAAATTTTTGGTCGATATACTTCAATTCGTCCAGGCACGTACTAATCACAGGTTTTTTCATTGACAGATATTCAAATAATTTAATCGGACATGCGCTGTGAGAAATCCTGATTGGCTTAAAAATATTCAAACAGACATCCATCGCATCAATATACTTATAGATCTGGTCGTGTGGTACTCCGCCAGTTAAAATCACATTCTTCAAATTTCTGTCCTCAACCTTATTCTTAACTCTCGCAAAATCTCTACCCGAGCCAACTAACAAAAATGTATATTCGGGGAATTTGCGAGCACCTTCTAATATCAGTTCGAAATCTATAAAGTACTCAAAAGAACCTATAAAACCTATAATAGGAGTCTTATACTTAGCCCTAACATCCTTACCAGTTCCGATTCTATTTGGGTTAAAATCGACACCATTAGGCAAAACATGAATTTTGCCTTTTTTATTACTCTTGAGTGAGTCCGCTAAAACCTTTGATACCGATAAAGTCATATCGCTCTTTTCTACCATACTATCCAGCATTTTTTGTCCTATTCCCATTAATAGTGGATTGCACAGAGCGCCTAGTTCTTGTTTCAACATCGCAGTGTAATCATCAGCAAAGTCAAAAATCTTAGTACACCCTTTAATATTCATAAGGGGCAACTGCGGAATATTATAAAGAAAAAGCACATCAATATCATATTCCTTTACCATTCTTTTGACTTCCTTAATGCATTTCCAACTGTAATATCCTTTCTTAATGAGTTTATTCAACGGGACCTTCGCCTGCCAGATAAAAGGATTTACTTTTATTTCATGCAAGAATAATTTTTCAGGAAGATCCACCTCAATTTCCTGAAAGTTCGTCTCTCTGGATACCTGCGGCGGCGTCTGAATAACATGGACATTATGTCCTTCTCTCGCCAGTTCAGTAAAGATCTGGTGATAACGCGTCCAGTTAATCGTCTTCCATCGAGCCATATAAGGAAACAAGACATTCATTATTACCTCAGGTTTAGTCTTAAATATTGCGCTATACGTTGTGCAGCTTTTCCATCACCATACGGAGAAACTGACTTTGACATCTTATTATAGGCAGACTTTACTCTTAACAATCTCTCTACTTCTTTCACGATCTTAGCAGTATTCGTACCAACCAATTTTGCCACTCCAGCTTCTATACCTTCCGGCCTCTCAGTTTCTTCGCGCATAACAAGAACCGGCTTCCCAAATGCAGGAGCTTCTTCCTGAATACCTCCTGAGTCCGTAAGCACTAAATACGCCTTGCGGATCAAATTACCCAGTTGATGATACTCAATAGGAGCAATTAAGTAAATACGTTCTTGACCCGCTAAACGCTTGAAGACCACTTTCTTAACGTTAGGATTGAGATGTACTGGATATACCACTACAACATCCGAATTTCTCCTAACTATCATGCTCAAAGCATCACAAATCTGCTCCAGCGGACGACCAAAGTTTTCTCTGCGATGAGCTGTAACAAGAATAATTTTATGCCCTTTCTTGATTCCAAGATCAAACTCCTTAGCTTTTCCGGCCTTAAAAATCATCTTAAGAGCATCTACAACCGTATTTCCTGTCAACACTACCCTTTCCTTCTTAATCCCCTGACCAAGCAATGTCTGATAGGCTCTCTTGGTAGGAGCAAAATTAAAACTGGCAATCGAAGAAATTATGCATCTATTTACTTCTTCCGGAAAAGGGTTATAAATATCGTGAGTTCTCAAGCCCGCTTCTACATGCCCTACTGGTATCTTTTGATAAAACCCTGCCAAAGCAGCTACCATGGCCGTAGTGGTATCTCCCTGAACTAAGATCAAATCAGGCTTGATCTTTTGAATGGTTTGGGTCAAAACTGTTAAAGCACTTGAAGTCAAAGCCTGTAAAGTCTGATTCTCCTGCATCAAATTCAGATCAATATTAGGTTTTATCTTAAATAGATTCAAGACCTGATCAAGCATATGTCTGTGCTGACCGGTAACACAGATAATGGCCTGAAAACGTGCTTTGTGTTTCTCTAATTCTTTTATTACCGGCGCCATTTTTATAGCTTCAGGACGAGTGCCAAAAATCGCCAATATCTTCTTTTTTTTCATTAGTTATACCCCTTCTTCATTCTCTCCATAATTTCAGCATACGTTAAAACTTCCAAAGAGTCTCGATAAGAATTAATATACGACAGCAAATCATTAAATCCAGGCATATTTATCACATCAAACGGATCGATGTAAATGTTAATGTAAGAATTGGTCTCTACTGCCAGTCTTACCAGATATTTTGTCAAAGCAATATATTCTTGGACCGAACGGTGACCAATTTTGTATAACATCCTGGGAGAATTCAAAGAATGCCAGGTATCAAACACAGTGAAAGGGTGCTTAGGGCAAGTTGTAACGGGAAATTCAACAATCTCGTCTTCTGCAGTAAAGGGCATTCCGTTCGAATATGTATTGGTTAACCAAGTAGAAGATGAATATTCATATCCCACTTGCTTTAAAATTGAATAAATATCCGAAGAAAAAAGGCTCTTAAAATGCGGAATACGACATCCTGTTGGCGCAACACGTAAAATATTCCTGCAAATATCATGGCATCGCTTTATCTCATCGATTTTATCTTGACGGCTAATATAGCGGAATTTCCTGCCCGGATTAAGGATCTCGTTATCCGGATGAGAATAAGTATGGTTCATTACTTCATGACCATGATCTATGATCAATTTATGCTCAACTGGGTATTTCTCTATCCAGTGACCAACACAAGCAAAAGTTGCTTTAAATGGATATCTTGCTAATATCTTAAGGACTTGAGGCAAAGCTTCAGCATCTCTGGGATAATCACAATCAAAAGAAATAGTCAAACAAGCCAACTTATTTTTCCATCCTAACTGTTTACTCAAATTTGGCAGAAAAAACCGTTTATGCAGCCAAACCGGGCATAAAAAAGTTCCAATTCCGACAACAAATGGATTAGTGCTATGATTAACAATCCAATCCACATTCAAACGCTTTAAATAGTTCCTTGTCATAGTTAGAATTTCATTTTTTAAGAACCAAAAAAACTCCCTGGACACCTCTTAAATCCTCACTTTTTGACAATAAAGGATCATATTCTTTCAAAAATAGAGAGGTAAATACTGGCATCATCCAACGAAAAGGCAGCTTTAATAGAAAAGGCATTTTGAACCATAACTCGCTGAACTTAAATCCGGGTTCTGTAAAAAAAAACTTTTTCACGACGCGCAAACCTGAAGGATCAACTAATCGGCTCAATAAAGCTTCTTCGTTGTATACCCTAGAAAAACCCCTCGTACTCGCAGTATCTATCTGTTCTTTATATTGCGAACCATAACCAACTGTAATATACGCTCGTCCGCTCTTCTTTAACACCCGTCCAATCTCTTTCATAACCATAATATCCCCATTATCAGGCAATAATGGTAGTACAGCAAAACAATTAATAATTTCGAACGAATTCGCGGAAAACAACATATTCGTTGCATCAGCTTGAGTAGGAAAAAAAGAAACAGCATTCAACCGACTCGCAATCTTTTTTTGTAAAGCTAACTTCTCCATGCTGACATCAATTGCGATTACTTTGAAAGGCAATACTTTGGAGGCAAAAACTCCCCAAATTTCTTCACCACATCCGACATCCAGTAGTTTTGCTAGTGATTCATGACAACCAGCTTCAATAGAAATCTGTTTAATTGCCATTACGTACTCCCTGAATCTAAAGTAATCAAACCCTTTTAAGAAAGCTCTAAAACCTGCTCTTAGATTGAGCAAATAAAGCTGCAAAATTTTATAAATCAAAAAATTTCTCATATATTACCCATAGAACTAAACAGAGACACACGCTCTTTCGCTGATTCAGTCCAACTTCTCATTACTTGGGGGGAAATTTTGTGAAAGTAATTTTTTTTCAACTCACAATCAAGGACACTAGCCAAATCTTTCGAATCAGCCGGTTTAAATAACATTCCTATCTGATCAGAAGTAACTATCTCAGGAATACCTCCCACCTCGGAAGCAACAATAAACCGCCCACAACTCAGTGCTTCGAGCAATACATTAGGATACCCTTCTCTTCGGCTTGGTAAACAAAAGATGTCACATGCGTTCATCCAGCAGGAAATCTCATCATGCGGGCGAGAACCAGCCAACAGAACTGAACCCCGTAAATTCATCTTATCAATAGAATTGATTATAGATTCTTTAGCTCCGCCGTCACCAACCAACACTAATAATATATCATCAGCATATTTCTTATACAAATCACCCCATGCATTGATTAGCACATCGATTCCTTTAACGAACTCTAAACTGCCAACAAATAAAATAATTCTTTTAGACAGCGGCAATCCTAACTTTCTCCGACACTCAATTGTTTCAAGCTTCGAGAATTTCGAAACGTCAATCCCATTGTAAATAACGTGAATCTTCTCCGGTGCGATCCCCAGTTGAGTCAACTTTTCTTTCAAATCAGCGCTAACAGCAACTATTGCCTTAGCTTTTCTGCACGCAAATTTTATCATACATCTCCTAATAAAAAAATTCTTTAAGTAATTGACATCGCAACCTCTTGCTTCGATAACAACCGGTTTATTAAAAAATAACCCAACTAACACGCTTGCGAAGCCATCAGGAAACAAATACGGAGACAGTATGAGATCAAATTTAAAATTTCGGCTTATACGTTTTACGATTCCTGCGATTGAAATAAAATATAGAATTCCATGTAAAGACCTTAAAATTAAAGGCGGCAAGAAAACTAACGGATGCCAAATAACAATTTCTTTTACTATTTCTTTCTCGGGAACTCCAATATAAGAATTATTTCTATCTCTAACAATCAAATCAAGAATAATCTTAACGTTTGGCCTAATTGGGGCGACCACTTGCAAGTCACAGTGTTTTTTCAAAGCTTGCGCTAAACTCATGACAAAAGGAGCTTTAGCAGGTTGCAACTTATTGGGAAACAGCATGGTAATCAATAATAGTTTCATTTTAGACCCTATCTATAAAAACATTGTGCCAAGATTCGAGGACTAATAATTTCCATAACAAATTAGTAACATCTTCTTTCTTCGAATTTCGGTTCTTTACTAGGTTTTCAATAAAACCTTTGTTGAAGTAACCACGAGAAACGCTTTTCCGATCCAATAAGACTTCAACAATATACGAGTTCAAATCCCCCTTAAACCAACTTGATAAAGGAACAGGAAATCCTCGCTTCTTTCGATAAATAATTTCTTTGGGTAAGAAGTTTTTAAATGCTTCTTTAAGAACAAACTTCTTCTCTAATCCATGCAATTTAAGATTCCATGGTATTTGCTGGGTTAGTTCCACAAGAGAATGATCTAAGAATGGACATCGAAGTTCAACCGAAGCAGCCATTGTCATTTTGTCAGCCTTCAACAGAAGATCATCAACTAACCAGGTTTTTTGATCAAGATATTGCATCCTTGAAAGAGGATCCTTATTAGAAGTTTGACTATAATATGTACTTATTTTATCAAGAAAGTCTTTATCCCTGATCTCACTACAGAATTCGGGATTATACAGTTGCTTACAGATAAGGCTTGACGTATCCGCCATGTCACCCAAAAACCTCTTTTCAAGCGGCAGATTACTCCATTCCACATATTTACTGCCTTTCACACGGCCTAGCAATCGAAGAACAATGGGATCAAGTAAAACTTTCCTAATAGAAGAGGGAACCTTACGATACCGTTCCAAAATTAACATAATTAGGTATATATCATACCCAGCAAAAATCTCATCGGAACCTTCGCCAGAGAGTAGAACTGTGACATATTTCTTGGCCTCTCGAGACATCAGCCAAAGCGGTATGCACGCATGATCGCCTATCGGTTCTTCTATATGCCAAGTCATCTTATGAATGGCATCGGCAAAGTCCACAGGTTCAAGGATAATCTCGTTATGGTCCGTAGAAAAGAAGTTGGAAACTCTCTTAGCGTAATGCAACTCACTTTCAGCATACGCACCAGAGTATCCAATGGAAAAAGTCTTAACCGATCCAGATGCGAGCTTGGACATAAGACCAACAATAATACTTGAATCAAGCCCGCCACTCAAGAAAGCCCCCAATGGGACATCGCTAATCATTCGATACTTAACAGAATCAGTAAGAACATCTACTACTTTCTCTTTATAGAAATTCAAGCCTAATTTGGTTGTATCTAACAGTTCAGGAAACCAGTATTTTCTGATCCTAACACCATTGAGACCACAAACAAGATAATGCGCGGGAAGTAATTTGTGGATATTTTCAAAAAGCGTATCTGGAGCACAAATGTAGCCTAACGATATGAATTCGTCAATTGCCTTCCTGTTAACTACACTTTTATAAAGCCCAGCTTCAAGAATACACTTAATTTCTGAAGCAAAAATTAGACATTTTTCATTATTTAAAAAATAGAGTGGTTTCTTCCCAATGCGATCCCTACCAATAAACAATTCTTCTTTCCGAGAATCCCAAATAGCAAAAGAAAACATCCCTCGAAATTTATTTATACACTCGTTTCCAAACTCTTCATAAGCGTGAACGATAACTTCTGTATCAGAGTTCGTTACAAAGACATGTTGCAATCCAATCAAGCTAGACCTGATTTCTTTATAATTATAAATCTCACCGTTTAGAATCACACAAATCGATCCATCTTCATTAAAAACCGGCTGGTGACCTGAAACGAGGTCAATAATACTCAACCTACGATGCCCAAACCCAATGTTACTCTTAACAAAAATCGAACCTTCATCTGGACCACGATGAACCATAGCATCAGTCATTCGAGTAATAATAGCTCGGTCTACAAGATTATCTTTAGAAAAGTTATATATACCACAAATCCCACACATCAATCGCTCCTAAGAAGTTGACACTAAAAACTTAATTGCAACAAGTATCGCTAATTCTAAACCAGCAATATGAATAATCTCAATAGGCGCAGTACGATATTTCTTAAAAGATTTACTTATGCTTTCGATACAAACAGAAATAGCAATCAATATAAAGAGTGGAATATAGTAAGCGCTTGAAGAGAAGTATGATCCCACTAAATAAGCATATAAGCTTAACTTTAAAGCTTTAGCAAAGTAGACCAACTCAAAATCCTTTAAGCGCTGTGCAATTATTAAATTTAATTTTTTTATACTAAAATAGAAAAATGAAAGCCAGAGAAACAAGCCCAAAAGACCCAACTCGGTTACACATTGAATGTACGAATTGTGCGGTGCAATATAAAAATGTTGTGCAAACTGATCCTTTCCTATTCCCAGCAAGTAATTAGTTTTCAAGCTCTCTAATCCACTCCCCCAAGCATCCAATCTTCCTAAAGCGGAACTATCCGACTGGTATTCAAAGGTAGTGGAAAACCTAGGCGCAAATTTAGCAAATAATATAAAAAGTAAAATCCCAATGAATATACAGCAGAATTGAATAACTCTATTCTTGCTAAACATCTTTAGACTCATTAGCAAAACTATGATAAAACAAAGATAGCCACCCCTTGATTGGGTCAAAAATAGACAATAAATATACAAGGAGAGGATAATAAGTAAGAAGATCTTCAGAAGAGCATTCCTTGTTAGCAATAAGAAAACTATCACGAAAGGCAAGCAATACACTAACGCATATGCTAGCTGATTAGTACCAAAAATGCCTATTCCGTTTACTCTGCCATCAATTGTACCCACGCCCGTTAAATCAATGCCGAATGATTGCAGAATACCAATGGTCGCAGTAATAGCCATTGAAGATATAATAATAAAAATGATTATTTTAATTTTCTTCAAACTATCGATTATACTTACAAAAAAGAAATAGATCGCGGTTACTTTCCCCCACTCAACCATAGTATTTATAGTATACTGTTTCCAGCTAAGCGACAGTGTAGATAAACTCACAATAATCCAAAAAAATAGAATTGCTATATTTTGTTGAGAGTTATTTATATTAGCACGGCGAGAAGAAATAACTTTTACAATCCAAAAAAAAGAAACAGAAAGCATTGTCCAGTAAACAAGCGGCAACCCCCTAATACTAAAGATAAATTCTTGTGGCTGAACAAAAGTTATAAATATAAAAAAAATTAGACTTAAAAAAAGCATTCTAATCCTATCTATCTTTTTAGATATTCGTAGGGCGCAATCAAAAAATCCCTGTAGTTATTTGGATTTCCCGTTTTACCTTGCTCGAGTGCCTTGACAGTATTATACATTTCTCTTGCGGAGACAAAGTGCAAAAAATATTTTTTCTTATCATTATACTCGTTTAATAAACACTGATACATCTCTGATGCTGAATCTCCAAATAGTGAATCCCAGGTTTCTTCTCTTGCTCCATGAGTATGTAATTTTATAAAAACCCAGTCGTTTCGCTCCCCAATAAAAACGCCGTTTTTAACCCAGTAATCCACTCTGTCCCTAGAAGGAGAATCGATGTTATCTATGTTGGAGGCTTCAATAACATATGGAAAACCTCCAGATCGAAAAGATTTTCTGATCCCAATGATCCCAGAAATCATAAGCAAACCGGGAGCGTTCATATTGATTACGTTTCTCTTAAGCACTTGACCCCAGTTATATGACTTTGGTTTTTGGGGATTATCAGTTGCATAAAACATTTTATTGATCATTATCGGTTGCGCCAGGCCTAAAGAAGGGAAAGTAAAGTCAGCATAACACCCCAACTCTTGAAGAATGTCAATTTCATTGTTGACACCGCAAAAAGTATTTCCTCTTGCATTGTCCAAAGCCCAATCCCCATGAATAAAAGCAAATTTCTTTGCTCCATCCGGCAAACAAAAGATTTTATACTTTGAATAGTCGTCAATACATTTGAGGATCTTAACTTTTAACGTTTCGCTTGTATCGGGAAAAGGTTCCATGTGATTGTGATGCAAGTGCATCTCGATCTCACCCAAACCTTGTTTGCAAAGCTTTAGCAAATCTTCCAAGAAAATGTGGTTATGATGAGGCGGGTAAAACCACGTGTGCTGTGGGAACCTGCCGTCGGCATCGGAAAACCTTTTTATAAAATCCGGATACGTGGTTGTCCATACTTTGATTCTATTCCTCGCTCTTTCAAAATCAACGTTACCATTAAAGGGTTCAAAATGGTCCACTATCGAAAACATTATATGAACCGGACAATCAGTTGATTTTCTCCTAATCAATGAACTGGTAATTTTTTGCAAAAGAAAGTGAGTTATCCAAGGAAGGTTGTTAAGCTTATCACTAATATTCATGGGCGTCTATTTTTAAAAGCATTAAAAAATCGTCTGAGGAATATTACAAATTCTTCACTAAGTCCTAATTTAGCTAGTAACTGAGCTTTCTGAAACAAAAACAGAAAAGAAAATGGATCAAGCAAAAATGATTTAGTTACTAATTGCCTGGCCTCTTTCTTCTCACCTAACAGGTAAAACGCTTCTGCTGCTCTATAATAACGGTCGCTGTAAGCAGTTTTTTTAATATTTATAAATTTATTACCATAACCGCTCTTTAGATTCTTCTCAAGAATTTTCAAAGCGTTAGATAACATCTTGGCAGCATTCACAGGCGCACTCATACTATTTGATCTATGCATGATTTTTACCAAAACTTCTTCTAAAATATCAATCTTATAATATCCCGCTATTCTTAACCACATATCCCAGTCTTCTGACGCTGTTAGGGTTTCATCAAAGAAACCAACCTTGCTTAAAACTTCTCGCCTGATTAAAACCCCACTACCACTACCGCTTACAATATTCCTGATAAAAAGACTTTTTTTAAATTTATTCTGATCCTTGACAGGGCTTCCTGGTACTTCCATTTCTATAACACCTTTTTCGTTTATCACATAGTACCCGCATCCCAGCAATCCAATCCCTGGATCCTGATTCATTCTAGCAACTTGAAGCTCAAGTTTGTTAGGTAGCCATTTATCATCCGCATCCAGGAACGCCACATATTCATATCCCGAATATTTAATTCCAGTATTTCGCGCGGCAGACAATCCTTTATTTGCTTGATATATATATTTCAACCTTCCGTCAAAAAGACTGGAAACGCGATCTTTTGTATTATCCGTTGAGCCGTCATCAACAACAATAAGCTCATAGTTTTTATACGTTTGATCAAAAACACTCTGTATCGCCTGAATAACAAAATTTTCATGGTTGAACGTAGGGATAACAACACTAACACAAATGTTATTCATCATATTAACAATTATGCAAGACAACTTCTTTATATAACTTTTCGGTTAGCTCAGACATTTTCTTGTAGTTGAATTTTTGTTCAACTGATCTGCGCGCAGCCATTCCTATAGTCAACCTTAATTCTTCATCATTAATAAGTTTACTAATAGCTTCTCTTAGCTGCTTTAGGTTACCTGTTTCAACAAGAATGCCCGATTCTCCATTTGAAACAACTTCAGGGACTCCGCCAGCCACGCATCCAATAACAGGTTTTGCGTAGCTCATTGCCTCAACAAAGATCAAACCGAATGATTCATAAATTGAAGGTACAACAAAAATATCGCATTCAGAATAATAATGGTCCCTTTCGTTATCAGATATGCAGCCAAGAAACTTTACTTGTGAATTATTATCTTTGTATTTTTTTTTAAAATACTCTTCGTGCGTTATGTTACCAGGAGCTAACGGCCTATCTTGCCCTATCAAAATAAACTCAATATTATCATGCAGTGATAACAAGTCAGGAATAACATTAATAAAATCAATTGTCCCCTTACGAGTTTCCATTCTACTAACATATAGGATAGTTATTTTTTCCTTTTTTGTCTTTGATGGGACAACTTTGGGATATTTAAGACCCAAGGGTATAATATGAGTATTTCTGCTTGCAAAATTATATTCTTCCGACATCATATTCTTATGATAATTTGTTGATGACGTAAGCACATCACTCATCTGACAAGAAAGCTTTTCAAGCAAACATGTAAATCTATCTCCAAAACTCACTAATTTGCCTTCTTTAATTTTTAAAGATTCAAAATACGGCGTATGCATTCGGGTAACAACTCGTCGTCTCTTGAACTTCATTAAATAAACAAAACCAGGCCCTTCCCAATTCGGGAACTCTACTACATCAATTCTATGATTTCTGTCGAGGCGTTCTATTTCTTGGGAAACAACCCAACTCCAAGCCAAACCCGGAAAAAAACTTTCGACGAATGGGATTTGTTGCATGGGTATCCGAATAACAGTAACACCTTCCTGAGTAGATGCTTTTCTAGAATCTATCAGCCTAGACTGGGTTATAACAAAAACGTTATGACCCAATTCTACTAAACCCTGAGCTAAATTATAAATGTATGTACCAATACCGCCAACATCTTCAGGAGGATAACTCGTTGAAACAAGGCAAATGTTCATGCTTAAACTCCTTATTAAACTTTACCGCTTCTTAATAACCTTTGCTGGAATACCAACTGCAATAGAATCTCTAGGGATGCTTTTACTAACAACAGCATTCGCACCAATAATTGAGTTTTCACCTATTGTCACGCCTTTTAGAATGGTGACTTTTGCTCCAATCCAAACGTTATCTCCTATCTCAATGTCTTTTTCAACATAACCTTGCTGGTTAATCATTTTCTCTTTATCTTCGAATAAATGATCATGATCTCGTATAGATACGGATTCAGCTATTAAACAATTCTTTCCAATTTTTAGTCTTTTTCTGCATGCAATCACTGAGAATCTACCAACAAGTGTTTTTTCACCAATAATCAATTCTCCTTCAGACTTAATCTGAACATGATCGTTGATTTTTACATGCTGTTTAATTATTAATGCTCCTGCTTTGGTTACATGTATATCAGAATCATTACCAAATTCCACAGATTCGTGAATGTCCAAAATCCCGCCCCGCTTGATACTTTCTTTAAGCATTAAAGAAGTCCGTTCTCTAGAATAAAGGTTAACTATTTTTACTAAGAAGTGTGTAAGTATTGCGGAAATATTTTTTTTAATTAAATATCTCATGTTTTTCTCAAAAAAAGTTTAATCTTCTCTAAATCATCTAGCCCTATTACTCTAAATATAACTAAAAAGACAAAATAAGAAATACCACCTGCAATAACAACGATACCAAGATTAAAAGATTTAAGAATATAAACAAAAAATCCCATTATCAAAGCAGAAACCAGAACTTTAATAACGCGTTGGAAAGAAATAAATTCCTTGACTAGATGTTTCCTTACGAAAATAGCAAACAAAAAAGCTGATATAATTGACATTAGTAATGTTGCGATAGCAACCCCCATTTCTTTAAAAAAAGGAATCAGCATCAAATTAAGAACTAAATAACCTGGCGTAACAATAAACGGCACTACAGCGCCTTTCTTTTCCTTGTGAATAGCTCCTAATGTCCAGCCTAATAATGAAGTTATAAAAGTACTAAAGAGCCACCATATAAGAATTTGAAGAATAATCACTGAAGAAAGATAAGTTTCACCATATATAAGAAGAATTACTTGTTTAGCAAGAATTGTTCCTGCAACAGCAATTGGCAATCCAATTAGAAATAAATAAAACAAGAATTTCTGAAAAAGCTCTATAGCTTCATCTTTAGACTTTGAGTACAAAAATGCTAAAGTTGGATATATGGCAGTGCAAATCCCATCAGGAATAATAAGTAGCTTTTCAACTAGATTATTGGCAGCCCCGTAAATTCCAACGGAAGCATCACCGGCGAGTTTAGAAAGTAAAATTATACCGATCCGGTTTCCAATAAGACCAACAAACGTAGGCAAAAAGAATGGCAACCCTCTAATTAAACTCAACTTCCAGAAAGCGAAATCAACCTTAACTACCGGAATGACAATAAATTTTAAACAAAAGAAGAGAGCAATTAACAATCCCAGCAGACTTCCCAACGAATAAACAACCGTGAGAGAAATTACCCCGAAACCCCAATAAATTACTAATACAGAGAAGGCAGTTAGTACTAAACCCGAGATAAATTGTGAATAAGCAATGAAATGCATCTTCTCAAAACCTTGAAAAGCGCTGTGTAGTGTAACAGCGACTCCATTAAACATCAAGGTAAGAGCCGCAATATATACTACGGTTCTTGTATCTCCGGCATAATTCATCACATTGATCAATAATAGAATTACTACATATACGACCAAAGCTAATGCCAACCTTAGAGCAAGCACTTTACCAAGAATTACATCTGCTTGCGTTTTGTTTTCAGAAATATCACGAGTCGTTAATGAGTTAAGACCCATATTTGTTAAGGGCAAAAAGATTCCTACAAAGCTAAATGCAAAAACAAACTTACCATATTCAGCTTGTCCAAGTTCTCTGGCAATGTACCCAATAACAAATAACGATAATAAATTTAAAAGTATTGGTTGAAGAATAAGCCAAAAGGAATTGATAATTACTTTTCTTGTATTACTCATTGGTTAAGACCTGCTAATTTTGAATAGAATACGAAATATCCATCAATCATCTTCTTCAGAGAATAGTTTTTAATTACATACTGTCTTGCATTGAATCCCATTCGCGTCGCTAAAGCCTGGTTAAGAATTAGGTCGCGTATTCTGCATGACAACAATTCGTCATTATCTTCAATAATATATCCATTGAACCCTTCTTTAACTAGTTCATTTGACCCAATGGAATTAGTCGCGATTACTGGGATTCCGGAAGACATTGCCTCTAAAATAACATTAGATAGACCTTCGGATCCGCTTAAACTTGGCAAAACCAATACATTAGCCAAATACAATAAATATGGAATATCATTTCTAAGTCCAAGAAACTGAACTTCTTCAGTTAAAGAAGATTCCTCAACAAAAGCCTCTAACTTTTCTCGATCATTTCCTTCTCCAACCAAAAAAACTCTAAACCTCAGAGAGCCTATCTTAGGCTTTAGTAACTTAGCCGCCCTGAGAAGAAGCATCTGATTCTTGCTCTTCTTTAGGCTACCAATACAAACAATTTTAAACCCATTATGCTCGTCTACCTTAGGCGAATTAACTGATACGCTTTTAGCATATTGAGCATGGTTTTTTCCACAGAAAATTTCAGTGTCAACGCCATTTTGTATTACGAACACCTTATCAGGACGTATATTTAATCTAGAAACGATTTCATTTTTTAATGAATCGGAAACAGATAAAATACTATTACACAACTTGTAAACCAACCTCTGCAAAAAGACTTGGTGAGGTTTCAGAAAGAAACTGCCGTGTTCACCATTTATCACAATCGCAACACCTGCTAATCGAGCGGCAAGGATTGACACGAATGAACCTTGTCCCCAACCATGAGTATGAACGATCCTGGGTCTCTTATGCAAGAAAAGTCGATAGAGTTCGCTGAATTGTTTGACAAAATTTCCTTCTTTTGTATTAAGTACCAGGGTCTTTACTGACGGTTTTATCCTCTCGGCCAACTTTCCCAAACCATGTAAACAAACAATCTCAATCCGGAAGGTATCTTTATCAAAATGATTTGCCAAATTGACAATCCCGTTTTCCAATCCCCCGGCATCAAGCTTAGAAACTACGTGCAAGATAAGTATTTTTTCCACAAGAAAACGACTCCGATTTTAATAAAAGATACTTTTAATATTCCAGACTGTATGATACATCAATTCATTATTAACCAATCCATGGAAGTCTTGCTCTTTAGAATGCCTAGTCAAACCAAGCCTTTTTAACTTAAACCTTGAACAAACAAATTATTGTAACCTCGAATAGACGTAAAACTACCTTTATACCCTGAATTAACAATACATTCCTCTGTCAATGAATTGAATCTTCCCCCCGGGTATGAGATTAAATTCACGTCATGGTTTAAAACACATTCAATTTTTCTTTTCGATTCCAATAATTCCTTATTTAAATCATTAACCATAAGAGTAGTTAAGAATTTATGGCTCTTACCATGCGATTGGATAGACATGCCAGCAATATCCATTTCGATAAGCTGTTTACTTTTCATATATCCCTCGGAATCAATCCAATCAGAAGTAATATAGAATTCCGCTTTAAATCCATATCGCTTCAAAACAGGGAAAACATTAAAGTAATTTGCTTCATAACCATCGTCAAAAGTCAAGATTATCGGTTTCTTCAACACTTTTCCAGCATTATTAAAATCATTCAATTCCTGGATAGTAGTGACATTGAAATTTAATTCCTTTAAAATCTTCATTTGCCGCTCAAAGACTTCAAGGGAGAGGATCCATTCAAGCTCGGATTCATCTCTATACCTACATTCATAAGCGCTTGAGCTCACGCCATGATATAATATAATAGGAAATTTAGTATTAAACATGATTCATTGTGCCTTACTATTCAAGTAGCTTAATAATTCGTAAGCGATTACCCTTGCACCTAACCCATTTAGGTGCCCCCCATCATCAGTAAAAATTGGCAGTAAAGAGGTATATTTTTGATTCTTGTATATGAACGTTTCATTCTGCTTGTCATATTCCGACTCAAACCGCGCCATGTCAAAAACTCTTTCCCTATATTTAGCTCTCAATAAATCATTAAAATTATTCCGAGCAACATTATCTAGATCGTCATTGACCGAAATTCCTAATTTTCTCTTCAGAGTAATCAAAAACCCTCTTGGCTGAACAAGCAGTGGAACAGTAAAGTGTATAAAAACAGTTTTAGGGAATTTTTTCTCTAGATAATCAAAAGTTTTGCTATAAAACCTCATAACACTTTCCAAGTTAGTATCCCTTGTAACGTCCACATAACAAAACTTAAAACAAGCTATAGTCGTACGTTCCCCAATCCCGCTTTCCATTTTTAAGCGAAAGTCAGCTAACTTAGAAAATGGATCTTTATTCTGACCGATTTTCATATGCCCGAACACGGCCTCAGAAAACTGATTAGGGTCAGTTATCTCAATGACTTTTATATCCGCCACACCAGATTCTTTAAGAATATTTTCTATTCCAGAAACGATGTTGTATCCAACTGATTGGTGCGCAAAGAAAATCTTAGACCCGACCAACCTAGATAAATCGAGTTCTCCTTGTTTCAAATACATCTTATTCATTTCGTTCCCCTCGGATCCGCCAGTTAAAGTAATACTTAGCAAAATGATTAAAAATAACTTTTTCACAGATCAAGATCTCCGTCAAAAATAAGCCAATTCGAGATATTAAGGATCTCTCCTCTATCCACAACTCCGCCGTTTAAATAACAAACACAACAGCGATTTGATTTGCGGTTAAAGAATAAGTTAATACGTAAGTCCTTTGATAATGTTTCATCACCAAGATAGGTCAAAGAAATCGAATTACCACCGATCTTCCTGGCGTGAGCCGAAAACTCATTAAGCATTACGCACATCGACTTTTTCCTTAAAAATGCAATATCCCATACGGTTATATGCTGATCTTCCTGGCAGTAAACAATGTACCCTTCAAGCAATTTATTTTTTTTATTTATAAGGTAGAAAAAGAAATAGTCTTTTGCTTGATTTCTACTGTATCTCCAATTCAAATATTTAGAATCTTTGTCTGCAACTATTTCCCTTTGATTAGAGAATGTCTTTAATAAAGCATCGACCCTCTCATCACATTCTTTAAGCTGTTCGGTATAGTAATCATTCCCGCATACATTCCGGATTATCCTTTCAATACCCTCCATAGCATAATCAATTAAACGCGAAAGTAAATTATAAATAATATTATTCCCAGAAAGCTTCTTAATCTTATGTCTAAACTTAAGAATTTTGGTTAGATAATTAACTTCACCAATAACTTCATAACCAGACCTAAGAAAAACTCCTTTTGCAGCTTTATTAGGATATGCAAAAACAAAATTTAAATCACTTTTTTCAATACTCGCAAGAATCGTCTTCTGTATTGCCAATGCTGGTCCAAATACCCTGAATTGCTGCTTAATCATGAAATCAACTGCTACCCCTATCTTGATCCGTTTTCCAAAGGCTTTAATATAAAAAGGTGCTAGAGAATTACTACCAACAACCTGTCCGGTCTCCGTATATTCCGCAATAAATGTTTCAGGGAAGCCACATACGTTCTGCTTATAAAACCAATCGAACCTTGAGACAAAATTTCCGCTTAGGTTCGTGTTCCATAAGCTGACTATTTCATCCTTTCTCCGTTCAACGCTACTTGGGGTCAAGGGGTATACTGAGTAGTTATTCATTCGCGACTCTTCTCTTTTCACAAACAACTGGTCTTTTTCACTTTAACAAATCCGAATTATTCCCCGCAATCACACATTCTCACTCAATAAAATTTTGACAATCCTCTGAGAGGAACAACCATCCCATAAGTCGGGTTGTTCATATTCAACCGGGCTTTTTTCTAAAGCAACCCTAACCGCACGCATTATTTGACCAATTTGTGTTCCTACCAGTACATTAGAACCTTTTTTTATTGTTACAGGCCTCTCAGTATTGTTTCTCAAGGTTAAACATGGGACCTTCAACATCGTTGTTTCCTCTTGTATCCCTCCAGAATCGGTCAAGACCAATCTCGCCTCTTTTGTTAATTTAACAAAATCAAGATATCCTAGCGGCTCAGTTAAAGTTATTCTAGAATCCAGTTCTAGACAAAAATCAACAATCCTTTTCTTTGTCCTTGGATGGATAGGGAAAACGATCTTAATTAGCTTGGCAGTCTGGTTCAAAAAAGAGACCAAATCTTTAATTTTTTCTACAGAATCTACATTCTCCGGCCTGTGCAATGTAACCAAAACATATTCTCTTGCAATGAGGTCGAGACGTTGAAGTATCAGAGAAGAATTAATCCTAGCCATGTTCCTCATCAACGTGTCTATCATTACATTACCAACAAAGAAAATTTTATTTCTCTCCTTGCCTTCTTTCAGTAAATTCTCAATGGCATCAGCTTCTGTTACAAACAAATAATCAGAGAGGGCATCCGTTACAATTCTATTGATTTCCTCCGGCATTCTTCTATCAAAACTTCTTAGCCCTGCTTCAACATGTGCGATCTTAATCTGTAACTTAGCAGCAACTAAGGAACAGGCAATCGTCGAGTTAACATCTCCGACAACTAGGACAATGTCTGGTCGTTCTTTGATCAAAACTTCCTCAAACTTAACCATTACTTTGGCAACTTGCTCAGCATGAGAGCCTGAACCAATTCCTAGAAAAATATCGGGTTCAGGCAATTCTAGATCCTTAAAGAACTGGTCAGACATATTGTTATCATAATGCTGACCCGTATGCACAAGAACTTGAGATATCTTTTTGGGATGCTTCGCCATCTCTTCAATGAGAGGAGCCATTTTCATGAAATTAGGCCTAGCACCAACAACGTTAACAATCTTCATCTTTTTTTTAATAAAACTTTGTACAGTTCGATATCTCTATTTATAATAGTTTCCCAGTTTTTTTCTCCTAAAACAAACTGCCTAGCCGTTTGTCCCAAGCGAATACTTTTCTTACTATCATCAATAAGCTCACAGACTTTTTTAACTAAGTCATCAACGCTATCATTTTTAAAAAGCAACCCGGTCTCTTGATCCGTAACAAGCTCTTTAATACCGCCAACGTCACTACCAATAATTGCCTTCTTCATAGCCATAGCCTCAAGAGGTTTTAAAGGCGTTACCCCCTCTGTTAACTTTGAACTTTCTCTCGGATAAACCAAAATATCAATAATTGAATAGTAACTTAATATCTGATTATGCGGGACTTGACCTGTAAAGACAACTTTGTCATTTAACCTCATTTGAGCCACAAGACTCTTTAAATTCTCTTCATCTTCACCTTTACCAACCAAAAGCAATCTAACATTATTTGAATGTTCAATAAGAAAGGGCAGCGCTTTAATGAGTTTGGTTAACCCTTCGAATTTAAAAAAAGAGCCGATGAAGCCGATAAGAAATTTATTCTCCAAATTTAATTCTTTGAGCAACTTCATATCTTTATCATGAGGGATAAATCTTTCCACATCAACCCCATTAGGAATGATGTGGATCTTACTACCGTCGATTCCCCTTTTTTCTATATCAATTTTCAAACCAGTGCAAATTGTACAAATAGCATCAACCCTCTTGAATAGTTGTGTTTCAAACCACCTGGACAAGAAATAACGCAGACTTTTCTTCTTGGTCTTATTTTGATCAACTGCAGCATCTTCCCATAGCGCTCTAACCTCATAAACAACAGGCACTTTAAGCTTCTTCCCAACCCTATAAGCAGGCCACCCACACAATAAGGGTGAATGTGCGTGGAGCAAATCTATCTTTCTTTTCTTTACTTCTTCAGTTATCTTTCTTTCAAGGATTCTCATAACTTCAATTTCTTTAAGAAAAGGCACTTTCGAAAACCACGAACCCTTTTTTATACTACATCGAACGCACTCGATGCCATCGATTACTTCGTATTCTTTAAATCCAAAATTACTCTTGGGCGAAACCATGATAAAGGGATCGATGCCAAGTTTTTTCTGAATCTGGATAATATATTTACTTCTAAATGTATACCCCGTGTTAATTGGGCTAAAGTGATCGAGGATGTGAAGCACGTTCATGTCAATTCCTCTTTATTATTGTATTGAATTTGTTCTGATCTATCTTAAGAAAAATAAAATTGATTTATTAAGCCAATCTTTGATTTGCATATTTAACTAGCAAGTCCGTACTTTCATAATCATAAATCTTCTTTAATCCTTCTTCACGAGCCATAACGCCAGATCTTACCATCCCCGCGATCTCAAACACATACGGATGGAAGCCGTGCTTCTTTATATGTACTTCATTCGCAAATGAATTCAACAAGCAATTTGTTGAGTTAGTGTCTAGGTCTTTTGGCGCAACCCAACCGAATTCCTTGATCTTGTGTAAGATGGCTTCCTCGTTATAATCCATAAATGCTAGCGGGCTGACATTATGAGGGAATTCTTTAGTTTTAAACTGCTCATCTGTTAGGAAATAGCGATTAATCTCTTCTCCGGCAATCTCGGCCATTGGTTTCCTGTACATTTCCTGGGTGGTTTTGAATAGAGCCGGGTTGATCTTCATGATTGATGACCGGATTGGCGCCTGGCCAGGAGACCAGCCCCATGACATAAGCGGTATTTGCTTCTCAAGTGCGATCTTCAATGCGGTGAACTTAACCAATCCTATGCATGAGGTGCAGATTGTGCTTGCGCGTTCAAGGGCCTTAGCTGAATACATCTCTTTCTCTACGCCGGCTTTGAAGATCTTCTTGAGAAGCTGAAAATCAGCCTTGAAAACAATGCCATCTACGCCTAAGTTCTCAGTTACTGTGCGGATATTCTTGAAAGCTTGTTCGGAAACAAAGCCATTGTCAAAGGTTATGGTTAAAACGCGTAGTTTGAAGACTTCTTTGAGCAAATACAATGTGTAGGTGCTGTCTTTGCCGCCGGAATATGCCAATGTGGCATCATAATCACTTCTGCCTTTGACTTGCTTGATGAGCTCCAGGAACTTGTTGTAATACTCCTGTTTCTCTTCTTTCAAAGCTTCTTCGCCTTTGAAGTCGCGGCAGAAGTTGCAGACGCCCTTATCATCAAAGTTTATGCCAGGGAATGTGTCAGGCAGTATGCATTTGGTACAAATCTTCATGCTTATGTCCTTTAGTTAGAAACTGTTTATCTAACAATAACGTAGTAATGATGCCTACTATAGCCATATTATCTTTGGCGCTGATCAGGGTTTTGTCGGTTGTTTTGCATTTCTTCACAAGGCTGGCGACCAGCTCAGGATCGAAAATGTTGGTTTTGCTCAAATGCTCTTCGGAAAGCAGGTCATCGATGTATGAATGCCTGCGGCCATTGAAGAAGCTTGCGCTGTCAGGAGCGCGATAGCCCTGCTTTTTGCGCTTGCAGATCTCTTCAGGGACATAGGGCTGAGCGATCTTCTTCAGGAGGTATTTCTCATCCATGACTTTGAGCTTCAATGAAGCCGGAAGCTTAGCGCAGAATTCTACAACTCTGTAATCCAGGAATGGGAACCGGCCTTCAACGGAATTAGCCATCATCATGCGATCGCCCTGGGACGATAGAAGGTTGCCGGATAAAAGCGTTGCGATTTCTATATATTGAGCCTGCGCCAAATGGTCCCAGGAGCTGAATTTACCAGGGAATATGTTCTCGAAATCCTGGATTGCGTTGCGGCCAATGAGCTCGTTTTTGACATCCTGCGAAAAGAGCGACTTGATCTTGGAAGTTATTTCCCAACGGGGTAGATGCGAATAACACTTTGAGCTTGTTTCCTGAAGGTGATTGCGGTAGAAGCCTTCCAGGAACGCCGATGTTGTCTTGGGCCAGTTGGGAATATAGCTGTAGAGCTGGCGGATCAAAAGCGGCCGCATCCTTGAATCAGGGTTCTTTGCCCAGAATCTGCGGATCTTGGCTTCGCGGAACAGGTCATAGCCGCCAAGGACCTCATCTGCGCCTTCACCGGTCAAGACTACCTTTATATTGTTCTTCCTTACCAGCTTTGCTAATTGGAATAGCGGCGCAGGCGCGGTGCGGATCAGGGGCTTTTCAGCGTGCCACACCACCTCAGGCATGAGTCTGCCGATATCAGCATAGCCGCAGTCCACTCCTTTGTGCTCTGTAGCCAGAAAATCTGCCATCTGGCGCTGGAAGCTGCTTTCGTCATAATCTTTATCCTTGAAGCTGACTGAAAATGTTTGAAGCTTGTTCTTGAAATGCTTTTTTACAAGGGCTGTGATTATAGAAGAATCCAGGCCGCCGCTTAAGTATGCGGCAACAGGCACGTCTGCGCGAAGGCGGATGCGGATGGAGTCTTTGAGAAGCTCAAGCAATTGGTCAGCATAAGCATCTTCATTGATAGACCCGTTGTCAGGGCTTGAAAAATCCAGTTCCCAGTAGCGCTTGATCGTGAGAGAGTCTTTTTCAGCGATAAGGTAATGCGCTGGAGGAAGCTCGTTAATGCCTTTGAACACGGTCTGGGGAGGAATGTTCGCCCAGAAGGTGAAAAGCTGGTCAAGGCCCGAGACATCGAGTTGGCGGCTAACGCGCTTATCCTCGAATATGGATTTGATCTCAGAGGCAAAGAGCAATGAGCCGTCGATTGTTGTGTAAAAGAGCGGTCTGATTCCCACCCTATCCCTTGCCAGAAGCAGGCGCTTGTTTTTAAGGTCCCACAGGGCAAATGCGAACTGGCCGTTTAGCTGGCTGAACATGTCTATGCCTTTTTCCTCATATAAATGGATAAGGACTTCGGTGTCTGATCTGGTGTAGAATTTATGGCCTTTTGCGACTAATTCTTCGCGCAGCTCTATGTAGTTGAAGATCTCGCCGTTCAAGATAAGCCAGATGGATTTATCCTCGTTGTGCATTGGCTGCTGGCCGCCTTTGAGGTCAATAATACTTAAGCGAGCATGGCCCAGGCCTATATCTTTGTCACGATATATACCAAACTCATCCGGACCTCGGTGACGCATGATGGTGACCATGCGCTTGAGCTGGTTGGTGTCGATGGGATGAAGCTTGGTCAGGTTAAGGTTGCCGCAAATGCCGCACATTATGCTTTTCCTGCCAGTTCTGAGCGTTTGATCTTGCCTGTATTGGTTTTAGGCAAAGATTCAAAGAATTCCACAGTTTTGGGTTGTTTAAAAGAAGCCAGATTCTTTTTGCAAAATATTAAAAGCTCGTTTTCTGTGAATGGAACGCCATTTCTCACTACGCACAGCTTGATAGCTTCGCCCAAGATCTCATCCGGAATACCGACAGCAGCGCACTCCACAATCCCGGGCATACGGCAAACCACATCTTCTATTTCAAGAGGGCTGATGCGATTGGCTCCGCTTTTGATCATCTCTTTTTTGCGGCTGACTATGTAAATAAAGCCTTCTTCATCGACTTTTGCTAAATCTCCTGTCCACAGGCAATCTTTTTTAAGCACCTTTGCTGTTTCATCGGGTGAATTCCAATAGCCGGACATTACATTCTTACCTTGCGCAACGATCTCGCCAATTTCCCCTGCTTTTACTTCTTCGCCATGCTCATTACGAACAGTGATCCGGACTCCGGGAATAGCTTTACCTATGGAACCAAGTTTTTCCTTAAGAAATGCCGGGTTAAGATAGGTCAAACGCGCTGATGCTTCAGTCTGTCCATACATCACAAAGAATTTAACATGCGGCACTGTTTGCGTAAATTCATCTATCATTGATGCCGGCATTCCGCCGCCTGCCTGCGTTACGTAACGAAGATACGTAAGTGGATACTTATGTAAAGCTGACTTTCGCAGAAGGATCGCAAAATGGGATGGTACGCTAGCAAAACCGGTTACCTTTTCCTTTTCCATGAGGTCAAGGACTACGTTCGGGTAAACAAAACGGTTATCTATGACTAATGTGGCGCCGACTTTAATATGGGTTGTGAGCAAGGAATTGCCGTAGGAATAGTAGAACGGTAAAATCACCATGATGCTGTCTGTGTGCTTTAAGTGAAGATATTCGACTATTGAAGTCGCATTGGCGCTCAAATTGGCGTGGGTTAGCATTACACCTTTGGGCTTGCCTGTGGTGCCGGAGGTGTAGATGATCATAGCGAGATCTCGCTCTGATAAATCAGGGGACAGTCCCCTCAGGTTAGCATTGCAGTCGCTCTGGCGGGGACAGTCCCCAGTCAGAACATACTTGGAATCAACCAAGCCCTTGAAGGATGCCTGGTGCGTTGAATCGGTAAAAACGAATTTGGGAGTAAAATCATTGAGTAACGACTCGAGTTCTCTACGCACGAATTGGGTATTCAACGGCACCACCACGCCGCCGGATTTTAATATGCCGAAGTATGCAACGATATAGTCAACGGAATTATCAAGGAACAACGCAACGCGGTCACCTTTTCTTATACCCGCGTCTAAAAGAATGTGAGCGCAATGATCCGAGCGTTTATCAAGTTCAGAGTAGGCCACTCTTTCTTTCTGATAAACGACCGCTGTTTTTGAGGGATACTTGTGAGCGCTATTGCGCAGAAGCTCGTGCAGTAACATATTTGACCAGGTTATTGATGGAATCGAGGTTTTCAGGCATGAGATCCTCATCGGGGAGCTTGAAATCGAAGTTCTCTTCGACAAAGCTCACGACTTCAAGGATGCCGGTTGAATCGACAATGCCTTTGCCCATGAACGAATCGTCATCGGTAAGGCTGGAATCGTTTCCAAGCAAAAAGTTATTTTTGATGAATTCACGAAGTTTTTTTCGTATGTCTGCTTCATTCATTACTGCCACTTTCATTCCTCCCTGGTATTATTGGCTTACTGCGGGCACATGCCCGTTTAGATATATAAGCGCTTCGCTGATGGCGTCGAAATCCCCCAGATCGAACCACGCGCCGTCGCAGATCTTGCCAAAAAGCTTATCATTCTGCGATAACCATTGCATATACGAGCCGGGGGTATCCTGATTATGGCCGGCTTTCAAGTATTCTTTGACCAAATGAAGCTTTTCTTTTGGAATATAGTATATGCAAGTCGCGATAAGGTTGGATTTGGGCGACTGCGGCTTTTCCTCAAAACTTGTGATCTGGGCGAATTCGCTGATCTGCGCAAGGCCGTATTTAGTCAGGTTTATGTGGTTCGTGGGCAAATACAGGCACATGGAAT